>NZ_JBEOWF010000010.1:0-259726 GCF_040295925.1 Streptomyces sp. NPDC002588 | reverse complement strand
CCGCTTCGCTCTGCCTCCGGCAGCCGAATACTCGCTCCGCTCGTTTCGCGCGTCCCCGCGCGAATTGCCCGCCTCCGGCGGGAAGTTATGGAATTGGCCTCCGGCAATTCCATAACATGCGTTCCTCCGGAACGAAAAAGCGGGAATGTGCTGGTTTTGTTTTGTGGGTGGGGTGTTGGGGTTTTAGTTGAGGGTTATTCATGTCCGGTATGGGGGTGGGGTTTGGGGGAATCTCCGATTCCCTTAAAAACGCGGGAAATTGAGATTTATATTCCGTGGGGGGAAGTAGACCACGGAATACGGGGGAAGGGATAGGGCCCCTCCGGGGCCCAACCCCTTGGAAGGGTGCGGGAGTCGGGGCGAGAGGGGTTGGGGGCCCTCCGGGCCCGGGGTAGGAGTCAGGGGCCGCGGGGTGCCCGGGGGTGAGGGGACGTGTCCTGAGGGAGTGGGGTGGCCTGCCTCCGGCGGGACACCCCACAGACAGAGACAGGGAGACAGGGAAAGAGACGGGCGCACAACCCCCAGACACCACCCCAGAGGCCCGGACCGACCCAGACAAGACCCACGCGGCCGGACACCGCCCCACACAGACCCACAGGGCCGCCACCACAGCGCGGAGGCACAGCCGACGCGCAACACCCCAGCACACCGCCCCACATCCCCGAAGCCACCACATGGCTTTGACCGTGAATGCTGACGTCGTTTGGCCGTGAAAGTTGACGGCGGTTCGTGGCCTCGGGCCGGCTGGATGTTGGTGAATTCTGACGGCAGCCGGATGGTGTGGGGATGGCTTAGCGGGCGAGTTCGCGGCTGTGAGCGAGGCAGTAGGACTCGGTGCCGGTCTCGAGGATGTTGCCGCCGAAGGTGAGCCGGTCGACGATGGCGGCGCAGAGTCTGGGGTCGGTGAAGGTCTTGCCCCAGCCAGCGAAGGAGTCGTTGGAGGCGATGGCGACGGAGTTCTTCTCCTCGCGTTCGGTGAGGACCTGGAAGAGGAGTTCGGCGCCGCGGCGGTCGAGTTGCATGTAGCCGAGTTCGTCGATGCAGAGCAGGTCGACGCGGCCGTAGCGGACGATGGTCTTGGTCAGGATCTTCTCGTCGGCGGCCTCGACCAGCTCGTTGGCCAGCTTCTATGCCAGGGTGTATTTCACCCGGAAACCTGCCATCGCGGCTTCGGTGCCGAGCGCGATGAGCAGGTGAGACTTGCCGGTGCCGGAGTCACCGATCAGGCAGAGCGGCAGGCCCTTCTTCACCCACTCGCAGGTGGCCAGCGAGCCGACGACGGCGGAGTCGATGTTCGGATTGGCATCGAAGTCGAACTCGCGCAGCGATTTCTCCTGGGGGAACTGGGCGGCCTTGATCCGGCGTTCGGAGCGGCGCCTGGCGCGGTCGTCTCACTCGGCCAGCAGCAGTTCGGCCAGGAACACCAGGTAGGACATCTGGTCGTTGCCGGCCTTGGCCGCCAGGTCGGGAAACTGGTTGCGGATCGTGGGCAGTCGCAGGACCCGGCATGCCTGGTCGACGGCGGCTTCGGCGGCTTGTTCGCTCATCCGGCGGCGAGGACTCATGCCGGCGGCTTCTTCCTGCTCGGCTTCTGGGTAGGTCTCGGGGCCGGCGCGCGCCCAGCGGCGGCCACGGCGGCTCGCCGGCTGGGAAGCAGCTGGTCGTAGATCGACACGTCAGGCATGGGGCGGGTGTCTTTGGGCAGTTGCGCCAGGCGCCGCTGGATCAGCGAGGTGACGGTCGCTGCGACGGCCCGGTCTGCCTCGGTAGTGGCTCGGCGTCGCGGCTTGGCGTCGTGGCTTGGCCGAGGTCGGTTCGTCGTTGTCGGCGATGCGGCGGGCTTCCAGCGCGGCCGCGTCCGCGGTGAGCGCTCCGACCTGGAGCGCGGCGGCCAGGCCGGCGACGACGTGGTCGTGCTGCATGTGCCGGTGCAGCAGCAGAACCTCGATCAGAGCGCGGGTGCCGGCGGTGTCGCCGTGGGCGTTGCAGGCGGCTGTCCACCAGGCTTCGTGGATCGGGGTGAACTGGCCCGCGGCCCGGGCCTGTTCGAGGACCGTGGCGCCGGGCAGCGCGCCCGGTTTGCGCAGCAGCGCTTCGAGATAGTGATCGAGCTCGAGCCGTGATCCGCTCTTGGTCAGCAGCCGTTCGTGCTGGGCGATCTCGGTGCGGCCGTCGAACACCACGAGCTCGGAGGCGTGCAGCAAGACCCGGACCTGGCGGCCGATGAACCGGGTCGGGACCGAGTAACGGTTGGTGCGGACGGTGATCTGGGAGAACCGGTCGACCCGTGGGGTGAACCAGCGGCCGGTCTCGAACGTCTCGACGGGCAACGGCTTCAACGACGGCCGTTCGACGGCGAACAACTCGCCGATCGTGCGGGGACGGGTCCCGATCCGCCGGGCCTCGTCGGCCAGATCCCACTCGTCGATCAGCATGTTCAAGTGCGCCAGCGAGTCGATCTCGGGGACGGGAACGAAGTGGTTGCGGCGAAACCAGCCGATCTGGCCCTCGACGCCGCCTTTCTCGTGGGCGCCCTCGATTCCCGGCGTGCAGTAGAACGGCTCGATGCCGTAGTGGGACCGAAATGCGGTCCACCGGTCGGTCTCGACCCGGCGCCTCGTGAAGCCGAGCACCGACGCGACCGCGGCCTTCAGGTTGTCATACCGGATCTTGCCGAACGGCACGCCGCCCAGCATTCTGAAAGCGTGCTCGTGGCCCTCGAAGAACGCCTCCTGACCGCCGGAGGCGAACACCCGGTGCACCGCCTTCCCGGAGAATGACAACCGCAGGCAGAACAAATGGCACTTCACCAGCTCGCCCCGCAAACGGACCGCGACCTCGCCGAAGTCGACCTCGGCTTCGGCGCCGGCCAGGTGCGACTGCTCGATGAACACCTGCGCCGGGCCACGGCCCGCCTCGACGCGAATCTCCGGCTTCCGCTTGGCGACGTAGGCGCGCACGACCTGGTAGGACACGTCGTCCATCGCGTGCTCGTTGATCAACCGGCGATAGATCCGGACCACCGTGTGACGCTGCTTCCTCGGCGCATCCAGATCAGCCAGCAGCATCTGGTCGATCACCGGCTTGAACGGATCCAGCTTGGAACGGCGAGGCGCGTACGGTTCCCGAGGTTGCGGCCACGCCGAACTCAGCGCCTTCTGAACAGTCCGCCAGCCCACCCGGTACTTGCGCTCCAGCGCCCGGCTCGACGTGCCCTCGCGAGCGTCACGCCGCAGCGCGGCATACAACTCGACCTTCGACTGACCAGGCGGCATCGGCGGTACTTCTTCACTGAGCACATCCAGCTTGACACCGCAACCCCGCGAGTGACACTACTTCTCACGGACAGCTTCCCCTAACCAGCCGGTGACATTCACTCAGACGGACAACTGACAACCCACAAACACCGTCAGAGCCATCCTTGCGAAAACCATTGGTGCCCGGCTTGCTCCGCTGATGGACTGACGTCCTACCGTGAGTCTGCCGCGTGACGGAGGTAGTGGTTGTGACAGGCTATGACGTGCTTGCCGAGGTGTACGAATGGCTCATCTCGGATGCAAAGTTGCCTCCAGCCGAGTTCGCTGCGTCGTTCGACGACGTCCTCAATCTCCTGCCGTCGAACGCTCACGTCCTCGACTGTTCGTGCGGAACCGGACAGTTGGCGGTTGGCCTCGCCGGTCGTGGAATGCAGGTTGTCGCAACTGACGCCAGCGAGGCGATGGTTCGTCGGACTGCAGAGTTGTCTGAGGAGTTCAGGGCATCCGTCCGGGCCGTACGGGCGAACTGGGAAGAGTTACCCGACCATTTCCAGGACAACACGTTCGACATGGTGTTCTGCGTTGGCAACTCGCTTCACCATGCCGCGGGCGCGACAGGCAGGGTTGCTGCTCTGGAGTCGATGTCACGGCTTCTGCGCCCCGGCGGGCGCTTGGTACTCACATCCCGCACTTGGGAACTCGTGAGGGCCAGAGGTTCCCGGCTGGAGATCAGTGACCGACTCGTCCGCCGGAACGGTCGCGATGCCATCGTGGTCTACCGCTGGGAGATTGCGGCGCATTGGGAGGAGGAGCACCACATCGAGATTGCGATCGCGCAAGTTGATGCGACCGGGTTGGTTCTTGTCCGCTCGGAACTGCTGTCCTGCTGGCCCTACCGGTACGAGGAACTCGAAGTCGAGCTGCACCGGGTCGGACTCCAAACGGAACTGAGCATGTTCGATCTTGAGGCCGAGAACTACATGGTGGTCGCGAGCAAGGTATAAACACCGGACTCTCAGTCCCTGGCCGGACCGCGCGGTTGCTCGCAGGACGCTTGCGTCCTCTCATCGGTGCGGGTTCAAGTGGTCAACGCAACGCCTCGGACGAGGAGTGCTCGTCGATCAGACGGCGGTAGATCCGGGGTGACGGTGTGGCGCTGTTTCCTGGTCGCGTCCAGATCAATGAGCAGGATCTCGTCGATCAGCAGCGTGAACGGATCCAGCTTCGACGGCCGCGCCGAAGCGGTTGTCGTGCGTGGCTGCGGCCAAGCCGAGGTCAGGGCCTTGTTGACCGTGCTCCAGGTGACGCCGTACTTGCACTGCAACGCCCGGTTCGACATGCCATCGCGGGAGTCGCGCCGCAGCGCGGCGTACAACTCGACCTTCGACTGGCCAGGCGGCATCGGGGGTGCTCCTTTACTGAGCACATCCAGCTTGACACCGCAACCCCGATGGTGACGTCAGAATTCGCGAACATCTTTCTGGGCCATCACCTGGTGCCGTCAGCTTTCACAAACAACTGACGTCACCAACTACCGACAGAACCACACCACCACCCGCCCCCGCACCCAATCCTCACACTCCCACAACCGACGTGGGACAAGTGGCAGCAGAGGGGATGTCAGCACACCGACCACACGCCCACAGGCTGCTGACCAGGGGTGACGTGGAAGCCGGCCGCCAGGCACCGCAACCTCTACCGCAACACCTGACGCAACATCAGGCGCAACACAGTACGCAACACGGGGCGCAACAGGGTCTTCCCCTCCCGCGCTACATCCACTATTATTTGAAGTTCGGGGGGGCGACCCCCTTGAATCGCAGAAGTCCAACGAAGGGGTAGACGTGGAGATCCAGATCTCTGACGGGACCGTCTCGTCGGGTGCGCGGCGGTAAGGGCGCACCCATGAACGGCCTGGCAATTCAGGCCCGCACGGTCGCAAACTTCCTGCCCCTGATCTGCCAGAGGCGGGCGCGAACATCGTGCACAAATCCGACGCGAATTACACGGGAATTCGCTTCGACACCAAGGTCGGCCCCGTGGTGCCGGAAATGCCGACGGGTGACCGTCCCTACCGGCTGGTTCACGAGATGCCGGAGCCGGACGACACCGGGCGCACCGAAGTGGAGATGCGGCGTTTCCCGCAGATCTACAAGCCGCGCGGAGTAGCGCAACGGCTGAATTCCTCCAGTCTCGCGGATTTCTGAAGTAATCCGCAGGCAACTCCCGGGGGAAGCAGCCGAAGTATTCCGCCGTTTCCCCCGGGGTTCCACACATCGTGATCGGAAAAAAGGGAGACTGATCATTAAGATCGTATCGTGTGTGACCGGCGAGGAAATCAGGACGGGCCGCACCCTGTGCGCGCAGACGGGTGCAGTGGCCGGACAGGCATGGAAATTCGAGCGAATAGCCGAGCGCGCCGACGGGATCCATCACGTGCACGTGTCGCATCCCGGAGGGAAGTTGGGCCGCATTCACCGTGAGTTCCACCCGAGCGTGTTCGGGTGCGAGATCACGGTAGAGATCACGTGGCGCAAGAGCGTCGGTCACGCGGCTTACCGGACGTGGTCCAAGGTCGACGACTACTTGTTGGCCGGGCTGTTCGCGCTTGTGCCTCTCGCGTTCTTCGCGCACTACCACTGGTCGGAATACATCGTGGCTATTTTCGGCCGCTAGGGGAATAGGCGGAGTGCCCGAACGAATCCGCCACTCCCAAATCAGAGGGGGTCCGGGGAGCAGGGCGGTGTCGTTCAGACGGTGTGTCCGGGTTGATGGGTTTTCAGGAATCGAGTCAGAACTGCCGGTTGGTCGGCTCGGACTGACACGGAGGCAGGCACGGCTCCCGGTGATCATGAGATGTCGAGTCCCTGATCACCACGACGGAAGATCGTGCCTGCCTGCTCATCCATTCCCATCCCGGGCCCTCTGGGCCAACTCGCCGACGCCGCACCGGCCACACCCGGCGACCTTCCCAGCCTGCTGACCTGCCTGGCTCAAGTGCCAGACCCCCGCCGGCGCCAGGGCCGACGCCACCCACTCGCCTTCGTCCTGTCGCTGGCAGCGTGCGCGGTCCTGGCCGGAGCGAAGTCCCTGGCCGCGATTGCGGAGTGGGCTGCCGACGCCCCGCCCGCCGTCCCGGCCCGGCTCGGTGGCGTGTGCCGGGAACCGGACCGCGGCCCCGTCGCCCCGGCCGAGGCCACCATGCGCCGCACCCTGCAGCGCATCGACGGCGATGCACTGGATATGGCCGTCGGCACCTGGCTCGCCCAACGCGAGGGCATCGCCGTCAGCAAGGCGGAAGGAACCAAGCGGTCCCTGCCCTCCCTGGCGGTGGACGGCAAGACCGTGCGCGGTGCCCGCCGCGCAGACGGCACCCAGCTCCACCTGCTCGCCGCGATGACCGGAACCGGCCTGGTCACCGCCCAGCGTGAGGTCGACGGCAAGACCAACGAGATCACCGTCTTCCGGCCCTTGCTCGCCCCGCTCGATCTGCACGGCGTGGTGGTCACCTTCGACGCGCTCCACTCGCAGACCTCCCACGCTCGCTTCCTCATCGAAGACAAGCACGCCCACTACATCGCACTGATCAAAGGCAACCAGCCCATCCTGCACAGGTGGCTGAAGACCCTGCCGTGGCGGGAAGTACCGCTCCTGCACAAGACCCGGGCCACTGCGCACGGCCGCGATGAGATCCGACGGATCAAGGCCGCCGCCGTCACCGGGATCGCGTTCCCGTACGCGGTGCAGGCCGTGCAGATCGTGCGCCGCCGACGGATCGTCACCACCGGTAAGGGGACCCTGGAACGTGTTTACGGTGTCACCGACTTGACGGCGGAGCAGGCCGACGCAACCGAGATCGCGCAGCGCATCCGCGACCACTGGGGCATCGAGAACAAGATTCACCATGTCAGGGACACCACGCACGCCGAGGACGCCTCCCGCGTGCGCACCGCAACCGCACCACGCACCATGGCATCCCTGCGCAACCTGGCCATCGGCGCTCTCCGACTCGCCGACCACACCAACATCGCCGCCGCTCTGCGTCACCACGCCCGCGACATCAGCCGCCCACTCACCACCCTGGGCATCACATGATCAACGGCGCATCGGCGAGAACAACACCCGCCCTGAGGCTAACGTGAACGGGTGAATCAGCTCTGGGCGTCGTTGATCGGTGTCGTACTTGGCGGAGCCATGTCCTACCTGGCCCAGCTCACCACCGCACGCCAGGCCGCCCGCACCGAGGACAAGCGCCAGGCCACGCAACTCGCCGAGGCCCGCCGAGCCGAACGGCTCGACGCAATAAGGGAGTTCATCCAGCTCACGCAGCAAGGCATACGCCTCGCCGAAGAACGCTACGAGGCACCCGACTGGTCCTCTGGCCGCACACCCGAGTGGCTCGCCGCCGAGCGGGCACTCATCGAACGCCTCTGGATCTGCGAGCGGATGATCCTCGTCCTTATCGGCCCGAAGCTCTACCAACTCGCCTGGGACTACGCGAGCGCCGTGCATCACGTCCTGTGGAAGGACCTCGGTGAGCCCGAAGCCGCGTGGAACCACCTACGCGGACCCATGAACATCTTCCTCAACGCGGCCCACGAGAAGCTGGGCTGACCTGGCCCCGGAAGCCATCCCGGGCACTCAACCATCAGCAGCACGAGTTACCCGATCCCTCATCAAACCGGACACACTACAAGAACGACGGAGCCCTGGTCCGGGGAGCAGTCCCCGGACCCCGGCTGGAGGGATCATGGAAGAGACGCAGACGGTGAGCCGGACTGGCGAGCCGGTGACGCAGGCGGAGGCCGAGCAGGCCGGTTACGTGCTGCGGGAGTTGGCGCGCAGCGTGAGCGAACCTTGCGCCCTGGGGGTGTCTGAAGAGCAGTTGGACACGGTCGTGCAGTTCTTCGGGCTGGGTTGGGCGATGGGGGTGCGCACGGGTCACACCGCCCCGGCTGTGGCGGGTGTCCCGGTCGACCGAGAGACAGTCACGCGTGCGTTCGCCGAGCTGATGGGCCGGGTGTCGGTTCCGCAGTACCCCGGGCCCGCGCTGTGGCAGAAGGTCGACTATCACGGCAGTGTGACCCAGCGTCACGGCGCGTTGTGGGTGTGCGCGTCGTACGGGCCTGACGCCGTTGCCGGTGTTCCGCGTCATGGGCTAAGTGTGCTGGTCAGGGGTGGGTTCACTCACCCCTGACCAGCACACTATTATTAAAGTTTTTCGGAGGGCGGTGGCCCCGCGCCCCGAACCGCAGAAGCCAACACGAAGGGGAGAACACCGCATGACTCAGCAGTTCGCCGAGCGCGCCACGAACGTGGCCCCCACCGGTGCCCGAAACGCGAACTCTCCGACCTGGTCCGCATCCTGGAGAACCAGAACGAGCACAAGATGGACGTAGTCGTCTCCGCGTCCGCGCTGCGCTTCCGTGAGGGAAACGTGCACGTCGAGGGCGTGGAGTCCCTGATCACCGAGGACGGTGTGACGGAGGTCGACGGGATCTACCGGCCCACCGCCGTGGCTGACGAGGGGATTGCGGACAAGCTCCGTATCCCGCTCGCCTACCTGCGCCGGATACACGCCGAGAACGTCCCGCTGCTGGACGAGAACGTGAACGCGTGGCTGCGTGAGGAGCCGAGCCGTGAGTTCATGCTCCGCGCGTTCCGGGGCGACAGCGGCCCCGGCATGCCGCCCGCCGAGGGCGTGGCCCGCGCGCGCTGCTCAGCGACTCCTACAAGCTGATGGACAACTTCGACATGCTGCTCGCCGCCCTGGACGGGGTGAAGCAGTCCGGTCACCCCACCCGCGTCACGGGGTGCGACCTGACTAGACCGGCGCATGTACGTGCGCGTCGAGTCCGAGGAAGTGGCCGTTCAGGCGCGCGAGTTGCTGCGCGGCTACCGCTCCCCGTTCGACGGCCGCAGCGGCGACGAACTGCCGATGATCGCGGCCGGATTCGTCATCACCAACAGCGAAGTCGGTTCCGGGGCGTACAACATCACCCCGCGCGCGGTCATCCAGGTCTGCCGCAACGGTCTGACCCAGACCAAAGACGTCATGCGCGCCGTGCACCTCGGAGGCAAGCAGGACGAGGGCGTGGTGTCCTGGTCCGGCCAGACCCAGCGCAAGACGCTGGAGCTGATCACGTCCAAGACCGCCGACGCCGTGCGCACGTTCCTGTCACGGGAGTACGTCGAGGCCAAGGTGCACGAGATGGAAGCCGCCGCCGGGAAGACCCTGGACGAGCCGACGAAGACCATCGAGCACGTCACCAAGACGCTCGGCATCGGCACCGAAGCCAAGGACATGATCCTGTCGCACTTCGTGAGGGGCGGTCAGATGACGGCCGGGGGCGTGATGCAGGCCATCACGTCCACCTCGCAGACCCTCACCGACGCCGACCAGGCCGCCGCCCTGGAGGCGCTCGCCGTGCCCGCCCTGACGGCCGCAGCCGCGCACGGCTGACAGACCCCCGTGTGGGCCGGGAACCTCCCCGAGCCCGGCCCACACGGGCACCCATCCCGACCGGCCAGCAACAGAATCAGGTGCTGAATGTTCGACTACTCACCACCAGACAGCGATCCCAGACCCGACTATTCCGGCCGACCAGGCGACGACGACTGTGAATGCCCCTCATGCACGGGCGCAGTCTGGTCAAACAGGGAGCGCGAGAGCGGCAACCCCGCGCCGAGCGGGTCATCAGGTGGAGAAGGCATTCGCACTCACCACGGTCAGCCCCCCCCCTGACCACCGGGCGGGCATCCCGACCCCCTCACGGGTGCCCGCCCGGCCCCCACCGGCCCACAGCGGCAGCACCGCCGAGCGCGGAACGCGTCGCGTCTGCGGAGCAGCCCGCGCGCCAAAGAAGACCCCCGCCGCGCCACAGGACGCGCACGCCGGCCCCGGTACTCACCGCCCCGTCCGCAAGGAGTAGCCGCATGCCCGCACGCCAAGAGCTCACCCGCCACGGCGGCCGCCATGGGCCGCGCCATGAACGCGCTCGCCGCCCTACTCGTCGCACCCGGCGAGGGCAGCCACCAGTTCAACATCGTGGCCGAGCGCACCAACGACACGATCGTCACCGCCGACCTGACTCTGCCCGTCGGGGCGTCGCCGCTGCGGGTGAAGCACACCGAGGAGGGCTACCCCCGGTTCTTCGCGCTGCTGACGTTCGCCCTGGAGTACAGCACCAACCGGCGCGCCGTCCTGGTGGCCACGACCGCTGGCGAGCCGTTCCCGCGCACCTGCGGCTGGACCGTACGGGATGGACGGCTGAACCCCATGGACCGCCGTGAACTCCAGGAGGCGGTCATGCCCCACCCCGACGCCGTCGCGCCGCTGCACCTGGTCTACGACGCCCCGGAGCTGCCCGAGATCCCCGACGCCGACGAGGAGAGCCCCCGTGGCTGACACCCCCGCCGTCACCGCCAACGGCTACTGCACCAACACCGCCCCGGTCCCCGGCACCATCCGCACCGCCAACGCCAAGAACACCGGGAAGTTCTTCCACCTGCACGGCCGCCGCTACGGCGAATGCCCGTGCGGCAAGGAAGTGTCCCTGACCGAGCGGGACAACCTGCACCGCCACAAGCCGCCGCAGTAGCCCACAGACGCCGTCCGCCGCCCCCTTCCTCCTGGGGCGGCGGACGGGCCGCCCCGGCCAGAGCGCCACTGGCCGAAGACCTGCCGCCCCGACGTCCGCGCCCTCCCCTTCGGCGAGCGCGGGGCGGCAGGCCCCCGGCTCACCGATCCGGCAACCGAGGAGCCGCAGCCCATGACCAGCCCGAGCCTGACCGTCGACACGCCCGCCGGCCCCCGCCAGGACGACGCCGTCGTCTTCGAGCTGGGCGGGGCGATGCGCGGCAGCGTGCACGTCACCGGCACCACCAACCCCCATCACTGGGACCAGTTCACCGCCGTCCGCGCCTGTCTCGGCCCCGTCAACGCCTACAAGGCCACCACTCCCGACGACGCCCTGCCGCGGCTCACCCGCAGCCGCACCGACTACCACGGCAGCCTGACCCTCTACCCCGACGACTACGCCGACCGCCCCCAGGTCAGCGTGTATCCGATGGCGTCCGCCGACGGACACGAGCCGCCCGAGAAGACGGCAGCGACGCTCACCGCCGTACTGCGCGCCTGCGCCGCCCACGTCGCGCACCGCGAGGACCTGCCGGAGATCCTCACCCTTTCCCGGCAGCGCGACACCCCCCAGCTGCCGCGCTTCCTCACCCGGTCCGCCGCCCACCACCGGGCCGAAGCCGCCCGCTACGAGCGAGAGGCCCGCGCCGCCCGTCCCGCGCAGCGCACCGCCGTGGCCGCCTGGTGGACCGTCGCCCGCTGGTACCTCGCTTCCCCGCACCCGGTCCTGCTGCTGATGCTGGCCGGCCTCCCCTACTCGGTGCTCCCCGACTCGCTGGCCCGCACCGTCGACGTCAAGCAGTGGTGGGCCCCGACTGCCTCACCGCGGCCGCCCGAGAGCACGAACACACCCGCCGCGCACAGGCGGAAGCCGACTCCCTGCGCAGCCAGCAGCGGCCACGACGCCCCGCCCGCCGCGCGCATGCCCCTGCACACGGCGGTCCGCACGCGGAGCGTCGGGAACTGGAGATGTCGTGACCATGCGCTGGTCGATGACCCTCGGAGAACGCTGCCGACCCGACCGCCCACCTACACCGAGTGCCCACCTACGCCGAGTGCCCCGGCCCGAACGAGGCCCGCGCCGTCGCCCTGGCCGACGACTGCGGGCAGCTCTTCCCCATCCTGCTGGCGTGGCGGCGCGCACTCGGCCACGAGCTGACCGCCTGGGCCGGGCAGGTCGAGGCGGACGACATCGAGAACCTCCCCCAGGACGTGACCGACGACTGGGGGCCCGGCCTACGGCTCGACCCGATGCCCGGCGGATACGTGAAGGTCTCGGACTACCGCGACCACCAGCCGCCCACCGCCCTCACCGCCCTCACCGCCGCCCCCAAGACGCTCATGCGCTGAGCTCAGCCGCTGAAAAGCCGCAGGTCAGGGGTGGGTTCACATCACCCCGCATCAAACTATTATAGATGTTGCGGGAAGGGGCCTCTCCTCCTCCGTGCCGCCCCCCTCCCGCACCCAGGACCGAACGAGAGGCCGCGATGCTCGAGAAGTTCACCTGCCAGACGATGCGCCGCGTCCTGCGTCGCGAAATCTCGGGCACCATCGGGCTGCTCACCGATGAGCACGACTTCCGTGCCATGCGGCATTACCGCAGCTTCGCTTTCGACGACTACGCGACGTACCTGGCAGGGGTGGAAGACCTTCTCACGGCCCGCGCCGCGCAGGGCACTCACACCATGCTCGCCCTGTTCGACCCCGAGGAGTACGCCGACTTCTGCGGCGACACCGGCCTCGACCCCGACAGCCCGTCCAGCCGCACCCGCTTCACCGCCGAGATCGCCACCACGGGCCCCACCATCCCCTACGACGGCGAGCCCCTGGCCGACCTCGTCCCGGTCCTGATCGACGAAGCCGTCCGCCAGGCCACCCGGGAGTACGCCTCCACATGCCTGGCCCGTCTCGGCGCCTGCGCACTCTGCGGAAAGGACGTCGGCCAAGAGGCCTTCGCCCGCGCCCGGGACTTCCTCGTCCGCATCCTCGACACGGCCGGCCCTGGCCACCGGCACCTGGTGTGCAGCGTCTCGGCAACGCCGGAGACGCTGGCCTCCGTCCTGCACGCCGACACGGACGCCGACGGCGCTACCCAACTCGACGACACCGAAGCCCTCGAATTCACCACGGTCCTCGCCCTCGGCCTCACGGCCCTGCCCGGCGCACTCGTCATGAGGACCCGCAGCCCAGGCGCCCCGGACCGCGTCTACGGCTGGCGACTGCGAGCGGGAGACCTCGAACCCCTCACGGCCGGAGAGGTCTTCGACGCCTACTGCACCGACACCGGCTCCGGCGACCCCGTCTCCCCGGAGACGGGCGTCGACTACTGCGCGCCGCCCGACCTCAGCCCGGACGGCACGACGCCGGGACACCACCACTGAACGAGCCGGGCCGTCGCCGCCGGCATCCCGCCCGGGCGACGGCCCCCAGTTCTCAGGAGCTGCCGTGCGAGGCAACCCGCCAGTCATCGACTGGTGCAGCAACAAGGCCTACCCGTGCCCGCGTTGCCGACACGACACCGTCGCGAGCCCCTCCCGCTGCCGGGAGGTGTACACCTGCTGCAACTGCGCCACCCGCTTCGCCCGCCTGCAGCCCGTCCTGCGCCACCTGCGAGGTCTGCACGGAGCGCCACCCCGTAACCGTCGACGACGAGCCCTTCGGTTTCCTGCGCCGCCGTCACAACGGCGTCGGGATGTACGCGCAAGACCAGTTCGAGGCTGCCTGGCGCAGCACGTGCGCAGCAGCTGGGACAACGTGCGCTGGGACGACGGCATCCCGGACTGCCCGCCCGTGAGCGACCGTGAGGCCGTCGACCTGCACCACGGGCCGGAGGCGGAACGCGCCGGCGAGCACTACTCGCTGCACGCCGAGGACATCGGCCGGCTGGTGCGGACCCCGGCCGCTCCGGACGGCTTCCGCTTCCCTGACGAGGAGGTGTGCGCCGAGGTCAACAGCTCGGCCGTCTTCCACCCGATGGCCGGCCCCGACGGCGAAGGCCTGCCGTGCACCGAGGTCGCCGGAGTCCTGGTCTTCGCCTGCCCGGACGCCGACATGCAGGCCGTACGGGTGTCGGTGCATCTCGACACCGCCGAGCCACTGATCCGGTCCGACGCGACGGTGCCGCTGCACGTGGAAGTCGGGAGCTCCACGGTGTTCAGCGCGGGTGCCGTGCTGGAGCGGGCGCAGGCCGGAGGGTGGCTGCGTCGACTGGTCCGCCGGATGCGGTGGGCGAGGGGGATTGACTCCACACCAAAGCACACTATTATTTGAGATATGAGGTGTTCTCGCATGCCCCGTCGATCACGCACGTGTCCGGCACCGTCACCAGCGACGCCGAATGCCGCTTCACCGAATCCGGCACCGCCGTCTGCCGGGGGGGTCCGCCCCGCATGGGCGGGCCCCGGACGGGCGGGCGGGGCTACGGCCGCCAGATCACCGCAGTGCTCGTGGAGCTTCCCGGTGTCGGGAAGGCGATCCGGACGCCGACGGCCACGCCGGCGTTGTTGATGGACGTGGCGTAGGAGTTGCTGCCGTCCGGTGTCACGTTCAGTTCGGTCAGGCTCCCGTCGGCCTCGTAGCGGAGGGCGAAGCGGTGCTGATCGGACGGGACCTTGACCCCGGTGTACCCGACGGAGACACCGGCGTCGTTGACGGCGACGGCCGTGGTGTACTCGTACGCGGAGCCGATCGCCGTGGCGGTGCCGTCGGGGCTCCAACTCGTGGCGGTGTAGTCGATGTCGTCCGCTCCGAGCTGCCAACCGACGACGGCACCCGAAGCGTTGATGGCGTTCGCGTTGGAGTGCGGGCCCAGGTCCGTGACGGTGCCGTTGGCGCCCCAGGTCACGGAGCGGGACTGGTTCCTCGTGCCACCGGTCGGCACGGCCCCCCGCGCGAGCACGGTGCCGGCGTCGTTGACCTGGACGACCCATGCGGTGGAGTAGGCCGAGGTCGGGTCGAGCGGGACGGGAGTGCCGTCCGGGTTCCACTTCACGGGGTGATAGGCGTTGTAGTCCGAGAAAGACACACCGGCGACCGTGCCCGAGCTGTTGACCGAGAGGGCGAAGGTGAGGGTGTCACCGTTGAGCGGAGCGAGCTGGACGGCCTGGCCGTCCGGGCGCCACTTCACTGCGTGGTAGGTCCCGCCGAGCGCGGACTCTCCCACCGCGATACCGGTGCGGCTCATCGCGCGGAAGACGGTCCAGGTGTCGCCGGGCAGCGGCTGCAGTTGGGTGACCGTGCCGTCGGGCGCCCAGCGCACCGTGTGGCTCCCCGACCAGCCGGCGGCGGTGCCGTCGTCGCTGACGGCCTCGGCATAGCCCATCGGGTCCCCGGGCAGCAGCGGGAGTGTCGTGGGGCTGAGGTCCGGGTTCCAACGGGTCGGAGACATCTGGTTGTTGGGACCCTCGGTGTAGCCGACGATCACCCCGCTGCCGTTGATTGCGGCGGGGTAGCTCGAGGTGGCGCCGGGCGGGAGGGGCAGGTCGGCGGCCGCGTTGGCCGTCGGGCCGGTGTCGGCCGACGCGCTGCCGACCGTGGCCAGCGTGAGGGTACAGACGGTGGCCAGGGTGACGGTGGCGGCGCCCGCGGACCGCAGGGCTCTGATGCCGATGCTCATGACGCGAATTCCTCGTCTCGTGGACTTCCCCGGAATGGCACTGTGGTGGTGCTCTGTCACGTCGCGCACGGAGGGTTCCCGTGGGCAACACCGCGCGCCGCACAGGAACTTCACTCAGTCTTCACGACGTCGGGCGCAGCCGCAGCGGAATGCGTCCTGGAGTGGCCGCCGGTCACCTTCGAGGGCGTCCGCCACCCGGGGGTCACCCGCACGATGCCCGGCCCGGACGGAACCCAGATGCCGCGCAGCCTCCTCACCGAGATCGCGGCGTACGGGCGTTTCCCGCGCATGGGCAACCCCTACCGCCGCAACCACGCCAAGACCGGGGGTCGTCTCCAGCGCCTGGACGCCGATGATCAGCCGCCTGCACCGCGAGTTGGGCTGCCCCGTGCGGATCTTGAAGGTCATGGGCCTGCGCAGTGAGGAGGGACCTGACCGCAGGAGGCGTCCGGCCTTCCGGACGGTGCAGGCCAACAGTGCCCGGGTCGTCGACGAGTGGCTGCCGGTCAAGGACTGGTCCACCGCCGCGGTCAAGGAGTGGCACGCCAGCGCTCCCGTGCCGTACTGCCGGACGTACGACTCGGTGCCCGGGGCCGGCGACTGGATGGGCAGCTCCCGACATGTTGACCGGACTACGGGCAGCGACACGCGCGTGTCGTGGTCGATCCGTCCTGCTGCATCGGTAGGAAGTCACGCAACCCGAATGGAGGGATCTGCGTGGCGATGCCGAACGATGTGGAACGCGATGTCGACGCGATCCGGCTCCCGCGGTGGGGGCGGGTGGTGGAGACCGACGGTGTGGTGCCGTACGCAGTACAGGACGCCGACGGCCGGCCGATCGAGCCGGTGCGCCGGTACCTGCGTGACTTCGTCGCCCAGGGCCGCCGTGCTGGAAGCGTCCGGAGCTATGCCTACGACCTGTTGCGGTGGTGGCGGTGGCTCCAGGTTGTCGACGTCGAATGGGACAAGGTGACCTCGGCGGAGGTGCGCGAGTTCGTGCTGTGGCTGCAACGCACCACGAAACCGCGCCATACGCCCAGGAAGAAGACGGCCGCTACGGCCGGCACGATCAACCCGATCACGCGTAAGCAGCACCCGGGAGACCAGTACGCCGTCCGCACGATCCGTCACAGCAACGCGGTGATCCGCAGCTTCTACGAGTTCTGGATCGAGCGGGGAGCTGGGCCGCTGGTCAACCCGGTGCCTCAGGAACGTCGCGGGGGACGTCGGCCGAACGCGCACCACAACCCGCTGGAGCCTTTCCGGCCTGAAGGCCGGTTGCGCTATAACCCGCCTGTTCCCAAGCGTCGTCCGCGAGCGATGCCCGATGAGCAGTGGGACGCCTTGTTCGCGGCTCTGCGCTCGGACCGTGACCGGGCCCTGGCCTCGCTGGTCATCAGCAACGCCAGCCGCGCCGCCGAGGTTCTCGGCATCCGCTGCGGCGACCTCGACTGGGGGGATCAGCTCGTCCGGGTCAGGCGCAAGGGAACGGGAGCCGAACAGTGGCTGCCAGCCAGCAACGACGCCTTCGTCTGGCTGCGACTTTACCTCGACAGCATCGGCCCGTTGGCGCCGAGCGACCCGGTCTGGTGGACCCTGCGGCGACGGCGCCGCGGCGATGGCCCACCGGCCCGGCAGCCGCTGAACTACGACGCGCTCCGGGCCGTCTTGCGCCGGGTCAACGATGCCCTTGGCACGAACTGGACGATGCACGACCTGCGGCACACCTGCGCCCGCAGGATGCTCCGCGACCGCAATCTTTCGCTCCGCGACATCCAGACCATCCTCGGCCACGCCCACCTCTCGACCACGCAGCTCTACCTCGAAGAGGAGCCCGAGGAAGTCATCCGCCGGGTGCACCAGCACCTGTTGGACCTTAAGCAGACCCAACAACCCGCACTCAACCCCGTCCCCGCCCCGGCCCGCGGCTACGACGCCGCGGACCTGGCCGTGCTCTTCGGAGAAGTACCGCGATGACCACCACGACCAGCACGCCCGCCCAGCCCTCGCAGGAAAAACGCTTCCCCGCCTTCATCGGAGCCCAGCAAAGGGGTCCGGCCCGCCGACGCGTCGGGCCGATCGACAGCCTGTCCAGCCGAGAGGTGCTGCACAGGCTGTCCCAGCTGCGCACTTGGGCCGACCTGCCCGCTGCTGAGGTACGCGCGCGACTGCGCGCTGCCGAACGCATGCTGGAGTGGCTGACGCAGCGGCCCGGCGACGGGTGGCAGGAGCGATG
This sequence comes from Streptomyces sp. NPDC002588, assembly GCF_040295925.1. Taxonomy (NCBI): domain Bacteria; kingdom Bacillati; phylum Actinomycetota; class Actinomycetes; order Kitasatosporales; family Streptomycetaceae; genus Streptomyces; species Streptomyces sp. NPDC002588. The sequence goes on along the minus strand of NZ_JBEOWF010000010.1, from coordinate 241,979 downwards.
GGAGTCCTGCGAAGCCGACCCGGGGCCGTTGAGCTGGGTTGCTGACGCCGCCGCGACCGAAGGGCGCTCAGAAAAGAACTTCCGCAACGAGGTCACCAGCGGCCTCGCCGCCCTCCTGCTGTGTCGCCTGGTGCTGCCCAGCTACGACTTCCTGGTCGGCTACGGCGCCGTCCGCCTGTTCACCGACGTGCGCAGGGAGCTGTCCGTCGAGACCTTCACCCGCGCAGAGGAAGCCGCCGGCGCCCGGGGCATGGCCGGACGCCAGGTCGCGGAAGTCCTCACCGCTCTGTCCAAGATCGTGCTCCACACCGGCAAGGATCTCCACCAGATCACTACAGACGACGTGCTGGAGTTCCGCGCCTGGAACATCAGCCGCTACCACCGGCACAAGAGCGGCCTGCACGGAGCCTGGGACGTACTGCGCGACATCGGCGTCCTCGACACGGACAAGAGTCTGCGCGCCTCCATCCGGCTGGGCCAGCTCACGACCCAGGAACTGGTCGCCCAGCACGGGATCCAGTCCGCACCGGTCCGCGACATGCTGGTTCACTACCTCAACGAGCGGCGCCCCGGAATGGACTTCAGCAGCTTCCGCCAGCTCACCAGCACCTTGGCCGGCACGTTCTGGGCCGACATCGAACAACACCACCCTGGCATCGACAGCCTCGACCTGCCCACGGAAGTCGCCGACGCCTGGAAAGACCGGCTCGCTTTCACCTCCGGCAAACGAGGGCCGAAAAGGCCCCGCAAGGGACGCCTGGAGGTCCTGGGCCGGGTCCGAACGCTATACCTCGACATCCAGGAGTGGGCACATGAAGACCCATCCTGGGCACCGTGGGCGGTCCGCTGCCCGATCCGCCGCAGCGAACTCGAAGGCGTCTCCAAGCGCAACCGCGCGCGGACGGCGGAAGTGCACCAGCGCATCCGCGAGCGCCTGCCCCACCTGCCCGTGCTGGTCGACACGGCAGAAACGCACCGCGACGACCAGGCCACACTGCTGGCTGCCGCCCGCCAGACGCCCATCGGCGAGACCTTCGAGCACGCCGGGAGAACCTACCGCCGGACCCGATACCGGTGGGACACCCGCAGCGCAACCCAGCACGGTCCGGACGCCGTCCTCGTCACGGACGAAGACAGCGGCGAACGTATCGAATTGCTGCGCGCTGAAGAAGACGCGTTCTGGGCCTGGGCGATCATCGAGACGCTGAGGCACACCGGCGTCCGCGTCGAGGAACTGCTGGAGCTGACACACCTGGCCTTGGTCTCCTACCGCCTGCCCGGCACCGGCGAGGTCGTTCCCCTGCTGCAGATCGTGCCGTCCAAGAGCAACGAGGAGCGACTGCTCCTCGTCACCCCGGAACTAGCCAGCGTGCTGGCCACCGTGGTCTGCCGGATCAGGGGAGACGACGGCCGCGTCCCTCTCGCGGCCCGCTACGACCCACACGAACGCGTGACCGGCCCAATGCTGCCGCACCTGTTCCAGCGCAAGAACGGATGGCGCAGGGAGATCATCAGCACCCGAGTCGTCAACAGACTCCTCAACGACACGCTGGAACGGTCCGGACTCACCGACCGGGCCGGCCAGCCGCTGCGATACACCCCGCACGACTTCCGCAGGATGTTCGTCACAGACGCTGTCACCGGCGGCCTGCCCGTCCACATCGCCGCGAAGATCCTCGGTCACCACAGTCTGAACACCACCCAGGCATACCTCGCGGTCTTCCAAGAGGAGCTGATCAGGTCCTACCGGGCATTCCTCGACACCCGGCGCGCTGACCGCCCCGCCGCGGAATACCGAGAACCCACCGAGCAGGAGTGGGACGAGTTCCAGAAGCACTTCGAGTTGCGGAAAGTCGAACTGGGCACCTGCGGGCGTCCCTACGGCACCCCCTGCGCACACGAGCATGCCTGCGTCCGGTGCCCGATGCTCCGCGTCGACCCACAGCAGCGGCGACGGCTGGAAGAGATCATCCGCAACCTCGGTGACCGCATCGAGGAGGCCCGCGTCAACGGCTGGCTCGGCGAGGTCCAAGGACTCCAGATCAGCCTCGAAGCCGCGCGGAACAAGCTCGCCTCGCTCGACCGCCTCGCCCGTAACCGCAACCGCAACCGCACCCCGGTCTCCCTGGGCATGCCGATCATCCATGGAGAAGACCGATGACCTCGATAACCCGCGCCGGCCCGCCTTCAGCGCACCGAGCGAAGATGGTCCAGCTCATCCTCGATTGCCTTGCGCAGTGGGTCGTGCTGCGGACCGAGTGCGAACTGCTCGTCGGTCCATCTGTCGCGGGGATAGAGCCACACCGGCTTGCCGACCAAGTCGGTTGGCTCCCACCCGAATCGCGGCCAAATGTGCGCATGCAGGAATCCATCGGTGTTGCCCAGGATCTCAAGATTGACTCGCCGGAAGGCTGCGTCCATGCGACGGGATACTCGCTCGACTGCCTCGCCGAGCTGGTCCATGTCGGACAGGAACGACATCCGTCTGGCCCTGGGCAGATCCGACAGTCTCTCCACCCGCGGGTCGTCCACCAGGAGCACCGAGTAGCCCGGCAGGAACTGCACATCGCCGATCACTGCGAACCCCGCATCCAAGCGGCGCAACACAGCCGGGTTCTCACCTCGCAGAGCACTACCGATCCGGTCCATCCGCCAGTCACCAACCATGGCCAGAACCTACCTGACCGCGACCGCCCGACCCTCGGCCAGCGTCTCAGAGCACCGCGCCCCACCGGCACTTCGTTAGTTCGGAAAAGCTGCTCCTGCGCACTGTGCGGATTCGTGTCCCTGCCCGATCTGCTGCTCTCCGTCGGCCGGCGCCCGCGGCTGGCCCACCTGTACGCCGACGTCGAGCAAGTGCGGGGCGACCGCTTGCGCCCCGACTGGCGCATCATCGACCTGATCCGGCACGCCGCGACCTGCGCGGCGCCCCACCCCGGCATCGTCTGCCCGGACAACGGCCGGGAGTTCACCGCCCTGCAGAAGCAGGTCCGGGCGGCCCTGCAGAAGGAACCCCGCAAGGAGCCCGACCCGGCACGCCGCGACGCTCGCGTTCTGTGCGACGGCTGTGCCGCTCTCCGCTGGCACTTCCGGACACCCCTGATCTCTTCGTGAAAGGCATACTGCAGATGATGACGACGACCACCCAGCGACTCCTCGACCTCGCCGCGGCCGCACCGGCCAGCCACGAAGAGGACCTGGTCCTGCACCTGCGCGAAGCGAGCGAGCCGTACCAGCAGGGTTTCCAGGACCTGCGCGACACGGTGGCGGCTCGCTTCGCCGGGCTGTCCCCCGGGGATGTGGCGGCAGCCGCGACCGCGGCCGGCATGCCGTCCGACGTATCTCAGGACCGAGACGAGCCGCTCGTGCTGCTCGCCCTGGCCGAGTGGGAGATGACGCCGGCGGCCCTGGCCTACACGGAGATGGCCGAGGACGCGGCCCGCCGCGGCGTGTGCCTGATCCCGGAGGACTGACCTCTTCCCCGCACCCGCACCGCCCGGGAAAACCTGGGCAGCGCACTGGACCCCCGCCCCAAACTCCTGCCATTATGTGAGTTTCGAGCCGGGCAGGCCGGCCCGCCTCCGACAGGACGGACGGTTCTGCCATGACCTCGCGCCGTGAGCCTCGCCTGGCCGACGCTGCCGAGATCGCGGCTGAACAGGGCCTGACGCCCGCACGGATCAGCGGCCTCTATACCGAGCGCGCCGAAAACGCGGCCGGCGTGCCGTTCCCCGAAGTCGCCGGTATGCGCGGCCGCGCCCGCCTGTGGGACCACGCGAAGGTCACCGAGTGGTTCGCCCACCGCACGCCGGCGCGACTGCGCGAGCACACGCCGCCCTCCCGTGACCCGCAGGACCTGCTGAACGCGGCGGAGGCCTCGAGGTTCCTGGGCTACAAGAACCCCAACCAGGTCACCACCTTCGTCCGCGACCACCCCGGGTACTTCCCCGCCCCGGACGTCGTCGAAGAGCTGGGCACCGCCGAAAACCCCTACCGCCGGCAGCAGTGGCGCGTGCAGACCCTGCTGGACTGGATGGCCACCCGGCCCGGCCGCGGCAAGCACGCCGGCGCCAAGCGCACCGCCCCCGCACTGCCCGACGTCCCCGTCGACGGCGACCCCGACGAACTCCTCGGAGCGACGCAGGCCGCGGCGCTGCTGAAGTTCAAGAGCGTCAACTCCTTCTCCAGCAGCCTGTCCCAGGGCAACCTGCCCCTGCTGGAGACCCCCGACGCGCTCACGGAGAACGGCGGGCGCCGGCGGTGGACGCGCCGGCGGATCCTCGAGCAGGCCGCCCAACGCACCAAATAGAAAACGGTGGTGAGCGCACAGCAGCCCACCGCCCCACAGACGCGGCATCCGGTTACCGGTCGCTGGTCCCTTGCGGCCGGGTGTCGCACGATGGCCGGCATGGCGTGGCTCGCCACCACGCCCCGCCGCCAGAGCGGCGAGTCTGTTCGAGGCGGTACGTCGAACCCCGAATGCCTGCCTCCGAAGAGATACGCAGCAGTGGGCTGAACTCCAGCAGCGGATTCCCCTATGGACAAGCCGACTGGGCCAGGAGCCCGGACTCTTCCAGCATGTTGCCAACACTCTGGTCCATGCCCATGACCAGGTGATCGCACCGCACTGGCCCCAGATCATCCGGCTCGCCCACGCCGACCGGGCCCTGCGTTTACGGCACCTGGCAGAAGGCAGTACCGAGGGGCTTCTGAACCGGCTCAGCCCTGGCCACATCCGATGGAACCCTCCCGTCCTGGAACTCGACACGGCGGCCTCCGGTCTCAGCAGCGACATCCACCCCGGCGGGCGCGGGCTCCTGCTCATCCCCTCGCTCTTCGGTTCTCGCTACCCGCTGATCAACCCCGGTGCCGAGCCCCAGCTGGATCACCTTCCCCGTCCGCCATGACGAACACGTGGCCATCACAGCGCCCGTCGTCACCGCTGCGGCGCTGACCAGCGTGCCACAGTCCCTGGCCGCGATCCTGGGCCGCACGCGCGCCACCGTGCTCTGCGCGATTGCAGACCACGCGGGCTGTACCACCACCGAACCCGCCCACCACGCCGGCATCTCCCCAGCCAGCGCCAGCGAACACGCCACTACCCTGCGGAACCCTGGCCTGACCACCGCCAGCCGCCACCGCAACACCGTCCTCCACACCCTCACCACCGCCGGAATCACCCTCCTCAACTCCTCAACAAACTCCGCCGAAATCGAGCACTGACCGCGCAGGCGGCCGCCTGGGCGGGCCCGCAAGGTCGCGGAAGGAGAAGCTGAGAGCCTCCGGCGGCTGCTCAGCGCCCTGGGTCGGTCGTGTCCGACGGTTCGTGGACTTGCGTGGGCGTCAACGCAGTGTGCGGCGATGATGTACGGGTGTTCCACGAAGATCTCAGTCAGTACACGTACCAGGACAAGGACGCCTTCGGGGACAGGGAGTCGTTCTACGAGCTCTGGCACCGCCCTGAGGCATCCGCCTGAACGCGGGATGGCCGGAAGCCGGCAAGCCGTACTCGACAGGGTCTGTACCTACGGGCTTCGCGGAGAAGCTGCAGGCCGTCCAGCAGGCCCAGTGGATGAACGTCTGCCCCGGCGTCCACGAGTGCGACCTGTGTCCTGGGGCAGGGGCCCCAGAAGAAAACGGCGAGATACGGATCCCGGCCGAGGTCGGCATCGCCTACGCCGCCCCGTTCCTGATCACGCACGACATCACCGTTCACGGCCACCGGCCGCCTCAGGTTTTCCTCGACGCCCCTCTCGCCGTCGATCTCGACGCATGGGCCGCCACACGGTGGCCCGACGTGCCCTTCCCCTGGGTCCCGGACGACGCCGAACGCCTGTCGGAGTAGGAGCAAGCAATCTCCACCGGCACAGCCAGAGCCGGATCGAGGCGACGGTGACCGTCCCGGGGAAGACGTAGGCCCTCTTGTCGTAGCGGGTCGCGACCGCACGGAACATCTTCAGTCGATCGATCGTCCGCTCCACCTCGCTGCTCCGGCGGTAGATCTCTGTGTCGAACCCGGTCGGACGGCCCGCCCTTGCTTCCTCGGCACCGAGGGTTGGCCCGCTGGTCCCTGGGCGCGGGAATGGTGTGTCTGATCTGACGATGCCGCAGATACGGCCGTTCTTGAAGTTGGCTCAAGGCCGGTCGACGAGATCCCGGCGATCATGATGATCGCGCGGGATCTCCGCCGTTTCCGGGGTCTGTTCGCGCTTGTTCGGCGGTGACGGCCGGGGACCTGAAGCCCTTGACGAGCATGTAGGTGCCGACAGAGAGTTCCCAGGCGGCGATGGGCAGGGTCGCGAGGAGCGACCACGCGGAGAGCTGGTCGTTGTGGCCGAAGAAGGTCGCGATGCCGGCCGTCAGGAGCAGAGGTGCTCCGATGAGGCCCATGGCGGGGATGAAGCGTGGCACCAGCCGGGACCGGTACAGCAGCGTGCCGAACAGCAGCGCGTTGATGACGGGCATGAGGCCGGGGCCGAGCAGGAACGTCCAGTCGCGGACGGTCACGAGCGCCCGTCCGGTGGTGTGTCGCCGCGTCCTCGCCCATCGTGCCGGTGAGGACACGGCGCAGGGTCACCACGGACAGCAGGCTCACCACACCGATCAGGATGATCCCGGCCTCGACCAGGCGCGAGGTGACGAAACCCAATGCCAGTGCCTCGTTCGTACGTCTGACGACAGGGAAGACCGCGACGGCGGTGCCGATGCAGGCCAGGGCGGTCACCACGTCGAGGAGACAACCCCACAGCACGCGGGTGCCGGCGCCGGCGCCGACGATGTAGTCGGCGTGGTCCAGGACAGGGGCGATCAGCAGCAGTGCGGGGACGGAGGCCACGAAAGTGATCAGGTAGAGCGCTCCTGCCGCGCGGGCGTGGCTCCTCGTCCAGTCGGTCTGCGCCTGCGTGGTTGCGGACCTTCGGATGGAGGTGGCCATGTCAGTCTCCGGGTTCCGGGTTCTCGGGTGTGCGGGGTCGGGGCGTCGTCGGTTCGTTCTCCCGTGGGCCGGTCTCCACCCGGGCGACCGAGACCAGGGGGAGACCGACGTCGCGCAGCCTTTGCAGCAGGCCGTGAAGTGCCGCCTGGTCCACGACGGGGCCCTGCAGGAGGGTTGTCCCGTCGCTGCCGGCGGTGAGGGTCATGCCGTCGAACCAGGTCGCCCACCGCGGGTCGAGGCGGCCCTGAAGGCGGATCTCGTACCAGCTGGGACGACGGCCCTGAGAGCCGGCCGTCGGGGTGGTCATGACGCTCCTTGTGCCGTGCCTGCCGGAAAGTCGACTGCAAGGTCGCAAGCACTGTGGTGAGCGGGCATCACCACATGTGATGACCAGGGTGGTGATTTTGCGGCCGGGCCCTCAAGAGCCGGGCCACCAAGAGCCCTTCTCTCATCGGCCGGGTGGGCGGGAGATGAGGTTGAGGCGTCCGGCCAGACGCACCGCGGCCCGCCGGCTGTTGACTCCGAGCTTGGTGTAGATGTGTCTGGTGTGCGTGCGCAGGGTGTTCACCGACACACGGAGCTGACGGGCGATGTCCGGGCCGTCGAGGTCGCCGGCCAGTAGCCGGAATACCTCCAGCTCGCGGTCGCTCAACGGCTCAACGAGCTCCCGCCGCGTGGCCGCGGAGGGCGCTGCCGTTTCCCCGCCGGTGGAGCCACCGATCTGTGTGGCCGCATCCAGGAGCCGGCGCAGGTATGCCCAGGGGGGGCCGTTGTCCCACGAGGGTTCTGAGAAGCGCGGCGATCGGCGGACCCTCGTCAGCGAAGACGCGGACGTGGCCTTGCGGTTCGGCCGGCATCAGGGCCCGCTCCAGGCCGGCGAGGGCGGTGGGGGCATCGCCGTGGGCGTTGTGGGCCAGTGCCTGCAGTACGAGGATCTCGATGGCACTGCCCGTGCGTCCACCGGACTCGGCCGCCTCGAGGAGCCGTTGGAGGAACGGAGCGGCGGCGCTGAGCGCGGATCCGGAGCCGTCGGCCGCGTGTGCGCCGAGCAGGATCCGAACCAGGGTGATGTACTCGTACTCGCGTACATAAGACAGCTCGTCGTCAGTGGTCAGACCCTGTCGGCGGGCCCAGTCGAGGGCCTCGCCCAGACTGCCGTGGGTGACCTGCAGCCGTACGCGGGTGGCCGGGACCGGTCGTACACTCGGGGAGAAGTCGGTGAGGTGGACGTGCTCCGCTTCCTCGAGGAGGTCCAGGGCACCGGCCCGATCACCCTCGCCGTGCAGGATGCATGCCTTCGCGACCCGCCACCGGTAGGGGTGCTGCGCCAGCCCTGCAGACTCACCGAGTTCCCGCGCTCGCCGCAGATGTCTGGTCGCGGCCGCGGAGTCTCCTCCTTCCCAGGCGATCTGACTCAGCCCGACATGCATGTCCGGTGCGCCCCGCAGGGTGCCCGGTTCCTCGGAGGCCAGCCGCAGCGCCCACTCGTAGGTGCGCTGCACGTCGGCCAGCCGGCCCTGGGTGATGCGGATGCCGGCCAGCGCGATCGAGCATCCCAGGACATCCGCGACATACCCTGCCCGTCGCAGACCTTCGACGGCGGCGGAGTAGGCCGCGTGGGCGGCGTCCAGGTCACCGCCGCCCCAGCCGGCAAGCCCCGACAAAGCCGATACCGCGCCCCGGACCACCTGATCGTCCGCGGCCGCACGGTCGATGGCCCGGTCCGCATGGGTGACGATTGCGGACGGGTCACCCTGCACCAGCGCGAGGGCGGAGCGGTACATCTCGATCGCGCCGGGCAGCCGGGCCAGCGCGCCCCGATCGACCACGACCACCTCGGCGGCCGGTCCCTCTCGCCCACGGCCGGCGAGGAGCCGCTCGATTTCCAGTAGACGGTCCTCGACGCCCTCGAACTCGCCGCGAGTCATGAGCGCGCCGACCAGGCCCAGGGCGAGCACAGGGCGGACCCGCACGATGCCGTCCGGAAGGTCCTTGACCCAGCCGCAGATGGTGGCTTCCTGCCTGTCTCCCTGCAAGACCGGGATCGCACGCTCGACGAGGTCGGCTGCCCGGTCGACCTCTCCCGACTCAAGCGCGTGACTGACCGCCGGCACCGGCTCGCCGGCGTCGGCGTACCACTGGCTGGCCCGGCGGTGCAGGCTCGCGACCCCGCTGGAGCGCTCGTCGGCCAGATGCGTGCGAAGGACGTCCGCGAAGAGATGGTGATAGCGGTACCAGTGGCGCCTGTCGTCGAGCCGGACGACGAACAGATTGGCCCGGTCGAGGGCATCGAGCATGGCCCTGCCGTCTCGGCGTCCGGTGACGGCGTCGCACAGCGGGCCGTGGAGGCGGCCCAGCACGGACGTCTGGAGCAGGAAGCCGCGCACGTCACCGCTTTGGCGTCCCAGGACCTCTTCGACCAGGTAGTCGACGACGTACCGGTCGTCGCCGGCGAAGCCGGCGACGAAGTCCGAGACGTCCTCGCGCCCTTGGAGTGAGAGCGCCGCCAACCGGAGTGCGGCGATCCAGCCCTCGGTGCGTTGCTCCAGCGCCTCGATGTCCGCTGCGATCAGGTTGGGTCCGACGGCCTCGTCGAGGTAGGCCGCCACCTCGTCGGGAGTGAAGCGGAGGTCGGCGGCGCGCAGCTCGACCAACTCGCCGCAGGCTCGCAGTCGAGCGAGCGGCAGTGCCGGGTCGGCGCGGGTACAGATCACCAGGCACACCTGCGGCGGCAGGTGTTCGAGCAGGAACGTCATGCCCGCCTGAACGTCCGGAGTGTCGGCAAGGTGACAGTCGTCGAGGATCAGATCGAGTGGGTTCGTCAGAGCACCGAGTTCATTGACCACGGTGACCAGGACGGTCTCGATCGGTGTCCGGGCCGACTGCAGCAGCGGCAGGACACCGGCGCCCACGCCGGACGCGGCCCGCTGCAGGGCGGTGACCACGTAGGTCCAGAATGACGCGGGGTGGCTGTCGCGTGCGTCGAGAGACAGCCACGCCACAATCCGCCGGCCGGCAGCCGCGCCCTGAAGCCACTCGGCCACCACTGTCGTCTTGCCGAAGCCCGCCGGGGCCGACACGAGAGTCATCCTCGACCTCGACCCGCGCCTCAGGAACTCACCCAGGCGTGGGCGCGCCACCACACCACGTCGCATCCGGGGATGGCAGAGCTTGGTCTCGACCAGGGGGCTTGCCACAAGAGGACCCCTCCCGCGCATTCGAGCCAGTGGACACGAAGGTACGACATCCCGCAACGGCCCAGAGTCCGGCCGGACCTCACTCTGCCGTCATCCCCCCTTCGAAACCAACCCTGGCCCCGTCACCCGGAAGAGGGGTGCAGAGGAACGGAACCAGTTGTGCGCACCATGCCGGAGGCCGATCGCCGGACAACCGGTCCCGTTCCTCTCACCACTGGGGAATGATCTTCGCCTGCGCGGGAAGCGATCTTCAGGGCCGAGTGTCGCCGTAGGTCATCCGCACTCGTGAACGCCCCAGATAGCGACCGTTGCGGAGCGACGAACAGGCCTTGCCGCCCCAAGGCGATCGGGCCGTGTACGAGGACATCCACCCGCCGGCCTCGGTACCGCATCTGTTCGAGCACCGGGATCAACTGCAGAGCATCACCCCACCGGCCGGGGGCGATGACAAGCGCACCCGGAAAGACCTGATTGGTTCCATCACCGCGGGCGCTTCGGTGTTCCCGGCGATGTGCATGGTTATCGGCGCAAGAAAGAGCGGTGACGGTGACATAAGACCGCAGGAAGACTCCCTCTCCGTCCGCACAGCACCCGGCAGCGGAACCACCGACACCAACCTGCAGGGAGGAGCGGGCTAACGGGCCGCTTGCTCGGCGTCCTGCTCCCCCGTCCTTCTCAGGCGCTCTGACACGGCGGCAGGAGTCCGTCGCCCGGCCAGAAGGGCCGCTCGGTCGCGATGCCGGTGAGGAACACGCCGACCTCGGTCAGGACTTTGGCGCGGTCGTCCGGTCCATAGACGGTGCACTCCCCTGCCGCGGCGTCGAAGGCCCGCACCTGGCTGTCGGGGCCGGTGCAGATCAGGGCCCGGGCGACTTCGGGAAGGCCGAGGCTGAGGGCGTCGCACCCCTGCGTCTGCACGAGGTGCACCAGGTCGGCGGTGACACGTTCCCAGTCGCCGGCCGTCGGCCAGTCGGCGCCTCCGTTCAGTTCGTGGGTGAGGGTGGCCGGCGGGATGATCTCGCGAAGCTGCCGTCCTTGGGTGAGGAGGTCGTGGATCCGGGTGCCGTCCGGCTGGAGGACCGCGGGTGGAGCAGGGTGCCGGCGGCGACCACGGTGGTGTTGATCTCCTGGGTTCCGGGTCCGGGGCAGTTGGGCTCGTGCGCGAAGAGCAGGTGGATGTCCGAGGTGCGGGCAGCAGGGTTGGGCTGGGGCATGAAGGGTGTTCCCTTCCGCGGTGAGGTGCCGGGCGTGTGCTGAGGTGCTTGCCGGTACGGGCGAGGCCGCCGCTCCGGCTTGCGGGCCTGGACGGCGCCGGCCGGCGCTGACTGGGCGGATGCGTGCCTGAGGATCCGGGCGACCTGGTGGGCGAGCTGGAGCATCAGCCGTTCGCGGGCGACGAGTTCGCAGGAGGCCGGGCGGGTGTCCTGGGCATGGAGCAGGCCGGCGGCGTCCCACAGCAGGTGCTGGCCGATCTCGGCCGACCGGCGCGGCTCGTAGCGGTCGCTACTGGAAGAGCTGCACCTTCAGCCCGAGGAACTCCTCCGCCGCCTGGCCGCCCGGCTGCGCCACCAGACCGGCATCGGCGTCATTCTCAACACCAGCACGGTCACCCCCCGCCCCGTGGGAGACGTCCTGACCCGCCGCGACCCGGTGGAGCTGGTTCCGTACGACAACCGCCTCCTGTGCGCGGAGCCTTCGCCCGCGTGCGACCCGCGGACGCTCTGGGAACTCGAGGCACGCTTCGGCCCTCTCGTCATCGAGGTGCCGAGACGGGACGCTCCGCTGATCACTACGGACTACCTAAGGGCTGTCCCGTAATCCCCGGCGGGCGCGCGACGACAGCTGCGGCACCTCGCCGCGTTGTCGGAACATCCGCATACATCCAGTATGCGGACGTCCCTCCGCCTTGTGATGCACCGCATCTGACGCCGCGCGCTGATCCACCGCGGATTACGGGACAGCCCTTAGGACAGCAATTCCCAGCAACCCGCCCACACCCCCGCCCGCCTCAGTCAGCTGGTGTTGACGGAGCCGGAGCGCGACCGTCTCGCCCTGAAGCCGTGAAAGGCCCGCGCAAGCCCCTGATCGAGTGCCACACGTCGTCAACCACTCGAACGTGTGGATTCAAAAGCGACCAGGCAGGCGGCCCTTGCCCCGAACGCCAGAACCGCATTCATGTTCGAGACATTCACCCGTCCGGGGCCGTTACGGCCCCGGATTCGGCGCGTTCTTAGAGCACCAGTACCAACCAGCCGGCCAAACGGAGGACACCATGAACACTGAGCCCGCTCCCGCCCATCGCCCCGGATTCGAACAGCGGCGGCGGTCCCCGCTCACCTCCCCGAACTGCGGAACTCGGCAGTCCGACGTCCACCCGCGCCGCTCAGCACGACTGAATACGAGGTGGGCGGCATGAGCAGCGGAAGTGATGCAGACGGCATCCGCCCGGGGGCGGTACCTGGCCCACGCGGTGCGGAACTTCCGCTGCCGCCCGCCGTCGCGCCCGGCGGGCCGCACGACGGTGACATCGCCGACGGCCTCGAGGAGGCGTACTGGTCCGTCTACGACGGCGCCGCGTCCCAGGCCACGGTGGGCCAGATCCTCGCTCGGCTGCCGCGCATCGTGCGCCAGATCGGTCGGCTGGCCTGGGCCGCGGACCGGACCGCGACCCTCTCCGTCGTGGTCTTACAGCTGGCGTCGGCCGCGATGACGGCCTTCGGGCTCATGGCCTCGGTGGCGGTGCTGCGGGAACTGTTCGCCGAAGGGCCCACTCCGGACCGGGTGCGCGCGGCCATCCCCCAGCTCCTGGTCGTCATCGGATTCCTGTCCGCCCGGGCGCTCCTGGAAGCGGGCGTCGCCACCGCGCAGGCCAGGGTGACCCCGAAGATCCGCACCGCGCTGGAGACGGAGTTCCTCACCCTGACCGCCCATGTGCGGCTGGAGGTCGTCGACGACGCGGACTGGCACGACGAGGCCTACCGGGCCAACGACCGCGGGCTGTTCTACGCCCGGCAGATCGTCGGCCAGGTCGTCTCCCTGGCCGCGGCACTCCTCGGACTCCTGGGCACCGCCGGCGTCCTGGGCGTCCTCCACCCCGCCTTGCTGCCGCTGCTCCTGCTGTCGGTGCTGCCAGTCGGCGCGGCGGCCGTTCGCAGCGCCCGAGCGCGCTTCCACTCCTTCAAGCGATGGAACACCCTGCAGCGCAGGGTGCGGATCTTCTCCTGGCTGCTGCTGGAGAGAGACGCCGCCGCCGAACTCCGCTCGGACACCGCCCAGGGCACGCTGCTGGACGAGCACTACCGGCTGACGACCCGGATCGCCGAGGAAGACACCCGCCTGGGCGTGAGCTCGGCCGTGCTGACCCTGGCAGGCCGGGCGGTCGGCGGGATCGGCACCGGCATCACCTACACGGCGCTCGGCGCCCTGCTGATCGCGGGCCGGCTTCCACTGGCCGCCGGCGCGGGCGCGGTCCTCGCCATCCAGGCCGCCCAGTCCTCGCTGACCCGGCTCGTCGACGTCTCCCACCTGGTCTACGAGCACGCCATGTGGGTGGATGACCTGCTGGCCTTCCAAGAACGCTGCCGCGACCTCCAGCCGCGCCGCAGCGGGCTGCCCGCCCCCGAAACGGTGAAGACCATCTCGCTGGACGACGTGTCCTTCACCTACCCGGGCAAGGACACCCCGGCGCTCAACGGCATCTCCATGACGCTGCACGCCGGGCAGACGGTGGCGTTCGTCGGCGTCAACGGCTCCGGCAAGTCCACCTGCGCGCGGCTGCTCGCAGGACTGTACGAACCCCAGGACGGGGGCACGGTCTGCTGGGACGGCGTGAACGTGCTGGACATGGACGCCGAATCGCTGCAGGCCCGCGTGGGCTGCGTGCTCCAGGATCCGGTCCGGTTCCCGTTCAGCGCGCTGGCCAACCTGACGGTCTCCCGGGGCACCCCCACCGAGGCCGACCCGCAGCGGGCCCTGGACGCCGCGCGGGCCTCCGGCGCCGAGCAGGTCATCGCCGGACTGCCCGGCCGGTGGGAGGCGCTGCTGTCCAAGCGGTTCCGCGGCGGCCAGGAACTGTCCGCCGGCCAGTGGGCGAAGGTCGCCGTCGCCCGCGGCCTGTACAAGAACGCCCCCGTCCTGCTGCTGGACGAACCGACCGCCAGCATGGACGCCCGGGCCGAGCACGCCGTGTACGAGGCGGTCCTGCGGGACAACCCGCGCCCCGATCAGATCACGGTGCTGATCTCCCACCGCCTGGCGAGCGTCGTTGCCTGCGACCGCATCTTCGTCTTTGACGGCGGCCGCATCACCGAGAGCGGCACCCACCAGGAGCTGATGGACCTCGGCGGCGAGTACGCCGCCATGTTCACCCTCCAGGCCGATGGCTACCGCGCCGAGGCCGGGGAGGCGGCATGATGCCCGACCACGTACAGCCCCGTCCCGCGTCGGCTGGCGTCTGGCCGGAGCACTTCACCGACCACCGCTACGGCACCAACTGCCCGATGTGCATGAACGACTTCGCCGCCGACGACATCGGCTGCGGCCTTCCTGTCCGGCGCGGAGAGGTCAGCAACGCCTACCTGTGGCGCAGCAGCCAGGTCCGCGGGTACACCGTCGTGATCTACACCGGCCGTCATGTCGCCGAGCCCACCGAGCTGGACGAGGGGGAGGCGGCCGCGTTCCGGCGCGACGTCCTCGCCCCGGGGCCGGGCGGTGGAGGCGCTCTACGAGCCGCTGAAGATGAACTACCTACTGCTGGGGAACCAGATCCCGCACGCCCACTGGCACTGCGTTCCACGCCGCGAAGCCGGAACGGACCCGGCCCCGGGCGGGCCGCTGCCCTTCGAGGTGCTCGATCTCGGGCGCCAGGACGAGGAGCAGCTGCAGGCGGATACCCGAGCGCTGCGCCAGCTGCTGAACCCCACCGGCCGGTCGGGGGTGCGGCAATGAACGGCGCCGAGTCGGACGTGATGGTCGCGGCAGGGATCCTGACGCTGTTCTACCGGATCATCCCCACCGCGGTCGCCGAAAGTCCCGCAGGGACCGCGACCCGCAACTACGTCGCCCGGGACAGCGACGGAGCCCGATGGTTCGTGAAGGCCTACCCGGCGGGCACCGATCTGGACGCGGAGCGCCAGGCGCTGAAGCTCGGCCAGTTCGCACGGCTCGGCCGGATCCGGGTGCCGATGGTGCGGCAGACCCTCGACGGTGACCTCATCGCGGCCGCCGGCGGCATGGCAGTGTCGGTCGCGGCGTACGTCGATGACGCGCAGACAGCGGAGGGTGGCCTGTCCGGCGACCGGTGGGCCGCGGTGGGCGAGACCGTCGGACGCCTTCACCGGACCCTGGCCCGGGACCCGGCCGGGCCACCGCGCCGGGTGCCCGGCCGGGAGGTCTGCGATGTGAAACGGGCCCGGCAGCGCCTTGAACTGCTGCTCGCCCTCTTCGCCAAGAGGCCGCCCGCCTCGGGGTTTCCCGCCTGGGCGCGCGAGACCGCCGCCCGGCGGCTCGACGCGCTGCCCGCTGTGGCCGCCATGGTCAAAGGGCTGCCGACGTCCTTGACGGTGCAGACCGTCCACGGCGACCTGGCCTCGCCCAACCTGCTCCTGCGCGGACGGCAGGTCGCGGCGCTGATCGACTTCCGGCCGCCCGGTCACCGCAGCCCCGCCTGGGAGCTCGGGCGGATCGTCCTCGACCCGCGCACCGTCCTGGCAGAGCCGCAGTGGGCCACGGGCCTGGCCGAAGCTGTCGACGCCTACCGGGCAGCCAACCCGGCGCTGCCCGCCGAAGAACTCCTCGCCGTGACCCCCCTCGCCGCCGGGTACCTGGCCTGCTCGGTGTATCCGCTGTCCGAGGCCGTCGACGACCCGGCCGCCGTCACCCCCGAACTCGAGGCGTACGGCCACAACCGGCAGGCGGCCATGGCTGAGCTGTGCGAGCGCCTGCCGGAAGCCGAGGAGGTGCTCCATGACCTCCTCCACTGACCCCTCCTCCCCCGGTGCCCGGCCTTCGCTTTGGCGGCACCGCGACTTCCGGCGCTACTTGACCGGGCAGGCAGCCAGCGTGACCGGCAGCTCGATCAGCACCATGGTGATCCCCGTGCTGGCGGTGCTCGATCTGGACGCGACCACCGCCGAGGTCGCCTGGCTGACGTTCCTGGGCCAACTGCCGCCCGCACTGCTGGCCTTGCACGCCGGGGCCCTCGCCGACCGCCACTCCAAGCGGAAGCAGATGATCACCGGCGACCTGGTCGGCGCCGCCGCGCTGGCCAGCGTGCCGGTGGCGGCCGCGCTGGGCCGGCTGTCCCTGACCCAGCTGATGGTGGTCGCGGCCGTGCAGGGCGCGGCGGGGGTGCTGCACGATGCTGCCGCGATCAGTCTCCTGCCCGGCCTGGTCGACCGGTCACTGCTCCAGCGGAGCAACAGCCGCATCGGCGGCCTCTTCGCCGTCGCCGCCACTGCGGGCAGCAACCTCGGCGCCGCCCTGACCGCGTTCCTCGGACCCGCCCGGGCCCTTCTCGGGGACGTCCTGTCCTACCTCGTCAGCGCCTGGTGCACCGCCCGCATCCAGGCCCCCGAAAGCCCCCGGCCGGCAGTGGAAGGCCGTCGGCTGCACACCGAGATCGGTGAGGGCCTGCGCTACGTGAACGGCGACCACCGGCTGCGCACTCTGACCCTTGTCAACGCCACGACGTCGTTCGCCCTGGCGCTCCTCAATACCTTGTGGGCGCTGTACCTGCTCCGGTCCCTCGCCCTGGGCCCGACCGTCTTCGGCGTGGTCCTGGGACTCGGAGCCCTGGGCGCGGCGGCGGGTGCTCTGGCCGCCCCATCGCTCGCGGCGCGGTACGGGCCCGGGCCGATGATGCTCGCCGCGCTCGCGATCACCCCGCTCACCCAGGTCCCTCTGCTCCTCGCCTCCCCGGGCCTGGTCTGGCAGTTCGCCATCGGTGCCACTCTGTTCCTTCAGCTGGCCTGTGCCGGGGCCGCGGGGACGACCCAGCGCACCATTCGCCAGGTCATCACCGCCGACGGTATGCAGGCCCGGATGCAGGCCGTGAGTACCTGGCTCACCTCCGGCGGGCGGCCGGTGGCCGCGCTCCTCGCCGGCGGGCTCGGCACCTGGATCGGTGTGCGCCCCACCCTGATCGTCGGCACCTGCCTCCTCGTCGTCCCCCTCGTGGTCCTTTACCGCTCCCCGCTGCGCAGCCTGCTGGACATGCCTGGCGCACCCACCGTGGCTCCGCCTTCAGCCGAGGCCGTCACACCCCCGACGCCGGGGCCGATCGTCCCCCATCCGTCAGTCGCCGTGGATGTGCGGCACGACCGCTCTTGGGAAGGCGGGCCGTGAGCACGAACCCGGACACGGCCCTCCCGCCCGTCCCCTACTGCCTGCCCTCCAACGTTCGAGGTGATCACGTGCCGCCCTCCCGCTCTCATATCCGCGCGACCATCGAGGCCTATCTCAGTCGGCACGCCGAGGAACGGGACGCTCCAGAAGGGTTGCTGGCTGCCCTGGACGGCACCGGGGAGCCGTCCAGCCGCGCCCCGCTGCCCGGTCACGTCACCTGCAGCGCCGTGGTCATCGACCGCGACCGGCGGGTGCTCCACATCGGGCATCGGGTGACAGGGCTGCTCCTTTGCCCAGGCGGCCACGTTGAGGCGGGTGACCGTACGCTCCTGGCCGCGGCCGTGCGCGAGGTGTACGAAGAGGCCGGGCTGCACCCCGGCGACCTATGCCTGACTCCGCAGTTCCTCGACGAGCCGATCGACGTGGACGTGCATGACATCGACGCCAATGCGGCCAAGGGCGAGCCCGCTCACCAGCACTTCGATGTCC
The DNA here is from genome assembly GCF_040295925.1 of Streptomyces sp. NPDC002588. NCBI lineage: Bacteria > Bacillati > Actinomycetota > Actinomycetes > Kitasatosporales > Streptomycetaceae > Streptomyces > Streptomyces sp. NPDC002588. Next base: position 224,015 of record NZ_JBEOWF010000010.1, on the reverse strand, counting down.
GCTTCGCGTTCTGCCTCACCGCCGAGCAACCGCCCACGCTCGCTCTGCAGGACGAGGAAGTTGCCGGGGCCCGGTGGCTCTCGTACGCCGACGTGCGGTCCCCGACGCTGCGGGCCAAGCTCATGGCCGCCGAGGCGGACGGCCTTGATGGGCGCCCGGAGCCCGTCAAGGCGAGCACCTTGATCCATGACGGGGCCGGCCGGTATCTCCTTCATCTTCGGGATGACCGGGAGGGCATCTGGGAGCCCTGGGTGCTCGCCCTCCTCGGCGGCGGCCGCACGAGGGACGACGCCTGTCTCAAAGCGACGCTGCGACGTGAGCTTGCCGAGGAGGTGCCGGGTCTGGAGCCCGACGATCTAGTGCCGTTCGCCGTGGAGGAGGCGACGAGCGTCGACGGCCTGGCTGTGCCCATCAGCGTCTACGCCGGGCGCTGGAGCGGTGATGCCGAGGCGGTGGAACTCCGCGAAGGTGTCCTGCAGACGTGGTGCACCGTGGACAAGCTCGACCGGCTACGCCTGAGCCCCGGTCTCGGGGAGCTGATCCGGCGCCACGCCGCCGAGCAGCCCCCGGCCGAGGGACCGCCGGACGGCACCGGCCCGCTGGCCGACGAGGCTCCGCCGGGGACCGAGCTGCACATCGTTGGCGTGCACCTCCATCTCCAGGACGACCAGGGTCGGATCCTCCTCGGCCTGCGCCACCCGGACTCCGCGTATGCGCCGGACACCTGGCACTTCCTGGCCGGCCACTGCGAGCGGGAAACGGCGATCGACTGCCCGGTACGCGAAGCGAAAGAGGAAGCGGGCCTCACCATCGCACCCGAGGACGTCGATCTCGTCCACACGGTGCACCACGTCGACTCCCCCGACGCCCGGCCGAGGATCGCGCTCGTCTTCCAGGCCCGCTCCTGGACCGGCGACCCGGAGGTCCTGGAGCCCGACCGGTGCGTGGAGTGGCGATGGTGGAAGCCGCAGGACCTTCCGGCCGAGGTCGTGCCGTACACCCGCATGGCGATCGACGGAATCCTTCGGGAGCGCCCGTACTCCGAGCAGGGCTGGGGCGAGCGATGAGCACTCTGGACAACTGTCCCGCCGGCGGCCCGGTCGGCGGCCCCGCGCCGACGGATGCGGAAGCGGATCCGGCAGCCGCGCGGGCGGCGATGGTCGCCCGGCTTGAGAAGGAAGGGTCTCTGCGGCCGGGCCCGGTCCGCGACGCCCTTCTCGCGCTGCCCCGCGAAGTGCTGATGCCGCAGGCCTACGTACGGCGCAGCGGCCCGGGCGACGAGCCGCCACGGTGGGATCTGCTGGACTGGGCGGCGCCGCAGGACCGCCCCGAGCTGCTCGGGCTGCTGTACGGCGGGGCCAGTGTGCTCATCCAGCACGACGGGGAGCCGTTACTGAGCCGGGCGCGCGGGACGCGGTCGGGGGCGTCGATCACGTCGATGTCGACGGTGATGGGCCTGACCGTCGAGCTGCTGGAGGAGCTGGATCTGCGCCCGGGCCTGCGGGTGCTGGACGTCGGGACGGGCGCGGGGGTGACCGCCGCGGTGGCCTGCCAGGTCTGCGGCGACCAAGGGGTCGTCACCCTCGACCGGGACCGGCACCTCACCGACGCGGCCGCCGCCCGCCTGGCCGATCTCGGCTTCCGGCCCCAGGTAGCGTGCGGGCCAGGCGAACAGGGCGTGCCGGGACGGGAGTTCGACCGGATCTTCGTGTCGTACACGGTGGAGTGCGTGCCAACGGCCCTGGTCGAGCAACTCGCGCCAGGCGGCAAACTGCTGGCACACGTGACCAGCGCGTCCCCGTCGTGGCCCGGACTCGCCGTCGTCGAGCGCACCGCAGACGGGCATGTCACGGCGGAGCTTCAGGCCGTGGAGTTCGCCCACCGGGCCGGGCACGGCATGACGCGGATCTGGCTCAACGAGGAGCTCCGGCAGCGCATGGCCACCGAGCCCGGCACGTGGACCCAGCGAAGCAAGCTGACGCCGCCCGCGGACAGCGACCGCGGCTTCTGGCTGGCGGCTGACCACCTCCTCGGAGGTTTGGTGCGGGACTTCGGCGCTGAGCACCTCGCGATCGCCGCACCCAGCTGCGGATCCTGGATGCGCGCGGAGCCGGTGGGCCACCAGGGCTGGAACGTCACCGTCCAAGGGCCGCGGGACATCTGGAAAGAGATCCACGACCTCGCCGACCGGTGGCGGCCCGCACGCTCCCCCGACCGCTACCGCCTCTCCTTCGACACAGACGGCGGGCAGCGGGCCGCGTCCGAGTGCGGACGCCTGTCCTGGCAACTGCCCATCGCCCGCCCGCTTGATGAGGGAACCACCTCGTGACCTACCCCGACGGGCCCCTTGCGGGCCTTGCACCGGAGGAGGAGGCAATGTTCGAGGGCGCGGCGTTGCCCTACGCCCGCCACCGCCCCGGCCTGCCGGACGCAGCGGTGCGCCTACTCGCCGACACGCTGCGGGGCCGTCCGTCCCCGGTTCTCCTCGACCTGGGCACCGGAACCGGACAGGTGCCCCTCGCGCTCCTGACCGCCGGCGCTGACCTGACGCACATCGAAGCCGTCGACGTCAGCCAACAGATGCTGCATCAGGCCAGGCAAGCCCTCACCCCCGTGCTCGGCCACTGCACCCTCACCCTGGTCCACGCGGCAGCCGACGCCTACGAGCCGCTCGCGACGCTGCCCGGCGAACCGGACTCCGGCCCGGACCTGATCACCTTCTGCCGGTCCTACCACTGGATGAACGGTGAGGCGGTCCTGGAAATGGCCGATCGGATCGCCACACCGGGTGCCGCAGTGGCGATCACGGGCGACGGGAGCCTGTGGACCCACGACGCCGACCGGACCCGTGCGCTGCGCGAACTGATCCAGCGCTACCTGGGCGCCGAGCACCGGGCGGGCACCCGCCGTTCCTACGCCGAGCCCCGCCGCTCCTACGAGGAGGACCTCGCCGGCTCAGCGTTCAACGACGTCACCGAACACCTCTTCCCGGTGACCCGCACCTGGGCGCCGCGGGAGGTACTCGGCTACCTGCGCGCCACGTCCTTCGCCGCTCCTGAGCTCTTCGCAGAGCGGCACCACGCGTTCGAGGAGGCCCTCACGCACACGCGGTGGACGGGTCCCTGGTCGAGGAAGCGAGTTCAGGGTTCTGCCCGCCCGGCGTCCGGAGGGAGCGCGATGAGCGGCGGACAGCGGCACACCGAGCCGGTGGACGTCCACCTGATCCTGCGCCGGGAGACCGCCGACGGGCCTCAGGTTCTGCTGTCCCGGCGGGCCGGGCAGGTGTACGCCGCCGGCCTGTGGCACCTGCCGTCGGGGCATCTGGACGGTCCGCATGAAGACGTGGTCACCGCTTTGATCCGCGAGGCACGGGAGGAGACCGGGGTCGTCACCGAACCGGCCGACGTGCGGTCCGCCGTGACCGTGCACCACCACAGCCCCAAAAGCGCCAGTCGTACCGGCCACTTCTTTGAGGTCCGGCAGTGCAAGGGCGAGCCCGAGATCGCCGAGCCGGATATCTACGACGCGATGGACTGGGCACCCCTTACCGCCCTGCCCGCCCCAATGGTGGCGTACTGCCGTGCGGGCCTGGACACCTACACCGCCGGCGCACGCCTCGCCGTGCACTTCCAACTGCCCGGCGACACCATCGCCTCCGACCCCTGTACCGACCGGCTGCGCATCGTGCCGGACGTGACCGGCCAGGCGTCCGGCGCCCATCCCGACGCCACGGTGGAGTTCACGGAGCGGGCAGTCGACCGGATCACACAGTGAACGGATACCTCACGGGCACGCGAGGAGAGCCACGTGTGGCGGGTCCACGGCGTCCAGAGCGCCACCCGGTACGTCAAGGTCCACCAGAGCGAGCGGTTCCACGGCCGGGAAATGCGGGGGCTACGGACGTGGGCGCCGGAGCTGGGGGCGGCCGCGCCACGGCTGGTCACCGCCGACGAGACGCTGCCGACGGTGGTCCTCACCGCGGTGACGGGCCGCCCCCTGCACGGCACTGTCCTTGCTCCGGAGCCGGAGAGGGCGGTCCTCTACCAGATCGGCGCGCCGGCCCGCCGCATCCCTCAGTCCTCTCCCCCGCAGCCCGCTCCTGCCGGCAGCGGCCCGGCCGTGGCCAAGGCCGACCGGCACCTGGCCGGGGCGCGGCCTCATCTGCTCCCGGGTGATGAGGAGTTCGTCCGCGAGCTCGTCCGTCAGGCCGAGGACCTGCCACCGCTGGAGTGGGTGGAGACCCACGGAGATTTCCAGCTCCTTCATTAGGCAAGTCGACTGTCGGGTTCGAAGTTGTCGGGATTTTGGCCCAGGGATCTGGCGCAGTTCGGGGGCGGCGATCAGGCTGAGGGCCAAGGCGTGGCTGACGGGTGTGGTGGTGACTCGACCTGCGAGGGTTACTGCGCAGAAGGGCTACACGCATGCTGTTCGGTGCTGTTCTCTGATCCCGTTGAGTAGTTCGGGGCGGGGAGTGGGGAGGTAGGCGGGTGCCAGGTGAGTATCCAGCCGGCGGTAAGCGCCACCGCGCCGCCTGCCAGGGCGATTGCGCCGCCTGTTCCAATGCCTGCGGCCACCGCGCCCAAGCAAACCGGTCCGACGCCCTGTAGCGTCATGCTGCCGGAGCCGAGCAAGCCGAAAGCCTGACCTTGGCCGTCCTGCGGCAGGGCGTCCAGGAACGGGCGTTGCAGGCCGAGACCGTAGGCGTATCCGAGGCCGCTGAGCAGCAGCAGGCAGGACGAGAGGCCCACCCCGGGTTCGGCGGCGAAGCCGATCAGAGGCAGCCCCGCCAGCGCAGTCAACGGGACTACCAGTTGCTCCCGGGTGAGTGGCCGTAGGAGGCGGCCTACCAGCAGGTCACCGACGAGCATGCCGACCGGCAGACAGCCCATCAGCACCGCGTACCAGCCGGGTGCGAAGTTGCGTCCTCCGGCGTAGGCGACGATCAGGCCTTCCGCGCCCGCTACGAACGCGGGCGGTAGCCACTGGGCCAGCATCAGTCGTCGCACCGTGTGTCCGCGCAGCAGCAGGCCGGCACCGCGCAGGCTTGCCCGGACGGTCCCGCCATCGCCCCGAGCGCTGCCGGGTGTGCCGCCGAATTCTCCCGCCTGCAGCCGGGGTAGCCGGATGCGGACAGCGAGCGCGCAGCCGAGGTAGAGGGCGGCGCTGACCGCGAGCGCCCGGCGCGGGCCGAGTACCGCGACGGCCGCACCTCCCAGCGCCAGGCCGAACAATTGCGCGCCGGAGGCGGCGATGTTGTTCAGCGACCGGCCCAGTACATAGGCGTCGCCCTCCAGCGACTGGGCGACCAGCCGACTCGACGCGCCGTGAAACACCGGTGTGGCGAGGGCGACCAGCGCAACGACACCGAGGCTTGCCGCGATCGGCATCCGCACCAGGGCGAGCAGCAGGGCGGCGGCGCACGTCAAGGCGTAGCCGCCGGTGATGAGCGCGCGGGCCGGCAGCCGGTCGGCCAGTGAGCCCAGCAGCAGCGAGCCGAACAGCTGCGGGATGAAGCCGATGCCGAAGGCTAGTGCGCTCAGCAGCGCGGAGCCGGTGGCCGAGAAGACCAGCACCGAGAACGTGGTGATCCGCAGCGCGTCCGCAGTGATCGCGACGGTGCGGGTTGAGAAGAGCAGCCGGAATCGCGGCTCGGCCAGCACCTCCTGGTAGCTGGCACGGTGGTTGCCCTGCGCGGGCTCGGCGGTTGGGGTCATGACGCCCAGGCTCGCCGTGCGCCCACGCCACTCACCAATGATTCGTCGCTGGACGAATCTGAGCAGACGTCCTTCGGTAGCATGGCGCGGTGCTCCGCTTCGAAGTCTCCGTCGAGGACCTGCTGCGCAGCCGCTTCGCACTGTCGCCCGCGATGGACCTGTGCTTCCTGCTGCGCTCGCTCGCCGGCCAAGACAGGCCGCTGCCGCGAGCCTGGGCCGCCCGGCTCCTGCCGGCCTTTGAACGGCTTCGCCGCGAGAGCGAACTGAACGCCGCCCTCGCCCTGCACACCCCGCAATCCGGACCGAACTTTGTCGCCCCGCCCCCGCGCGGCCTCAACCAGACCTGGGCAGACGACCTGGCCATGATCCGGGCCACACCGCTGGACGCGGCCCGCCACGAAATCGCCACCAACGCGACCGGCCCGTCCGCCCGTGATCCCCGCGTACGCGCAGTGCTGGACTCGACGGACGCCGTCTCCAGGATCGCCGAGGCGATGGACCAGGCCTGGCACGAGCTGCTCGCCACGGACTGGCCGCAACTGCGCGCGATCTGTGAGCGCGACGTCGTGCACCGGGTGGGTGTGATCGGCGAACACGGATGGGTCACGACCATCGAGAGCCTGCACCCGAGCATCGCCTGGCAAGCCGGCGGTATCGAGATCGGCCACTTCCCTCAAGTCGGAACAGTCCGCCTCGCCGGCGACGGGCTCCTGCTGATCCCTTCGGTCTTCGTCGCGAATATCGCCGCCCACCTGGAAGACCCCTGGCCCAGGACCTTGATCTATCGTGCCCGCGGCACCGCCGCCCTGTGGGGCGAACAGGAGAGCGTCCCCCGACCGGACGCCCTGACCTCTCTGATCGGCCGGTCCCGAGCCCGGCTGCTGTTGGCGCTGGACGCCCCGGCCAGTACCAGCCACCTCGCCCGAAGCCTCGCCATGACACCCGGCGCGGTGGGAGACCACCTCGCTATCCTGCGAGGCGCGGGACTGCTCGTCCGCGCCCGGTCCGGACGGTCCGTGCTCTACCACCGCACCCCGCTCGGCGAGGCACTGGTCGCCGGTACGGGCTGAGGGCTCAGATCAGCACTGCTTTCTTGAGGCGCCGCCAGCAGATGATTGCGCAGCCGAGGGTGAGGAAAGCCTCGTGGATGTCGTCCCGTATCTCCCGGCGGATCCGCAGGCGGCGAAACCAGTGCAGGTGGGCGAACGCGCGCTCCACGACCCAACGTTGGGTTCCGAGGCCAGAGCCGTGCTCGGTGCCGCGGCGGGCGATGACCGGCTTCACGCCGAGGTCCCAGACGAGCCGGCGGTACTTGTCGTGGTCGTAACCGCGGTCTCCGAGGACGACGTCCGGGCGGCGGCGCGGTCGACCGCGCTTGCCGCGCACGGGTGGTACCGCTTGAAGCAGCGGGATGAGCTGGGTGACGTCGTTGCGGTTGCCGCCGGTCAGGGTGACCGCGAGCGGGATGCCGGTGGCGTCGGTAACCAGGTGGTGCTTGCTGCCCGCTTCTGCCCCGGTTTACCGACCGCAGGTAGTCCTGCCCGTGTTGTCCGTCTGGGACTGTGACCAGCACGTCCCAGACTTGTTTACCGACCGTGTCCGGGGCGTCTGTCATGTTCTGGAGTCGGTACGGAGGACGAGTGGCACGGCACGTGGTGGTTGGGGACTTGCGGGTCCAGCAGATCGAGCGGAAGGACGGGCGGCGGTCGTGGGGACGATCGTGTGGCCCGAGGGGACGGTGCACACGGAGGCGGACCGGTTCCTGCGTCTGCATGATGGTTCGGGAACGCAGAGGACGTACGCGTATCTGCTGGTGGACCACCTGCGGTGGCTGGAGCGGGAGTGCCTGGCCTTCGCTGCGGTCCAACTGCGGGACCTGGAACGGTACATGGGCATGGTCGGTGCCGAGGTCCGCATGCCGCTCGGCGAGCCGTGGCGGGTCGGCAAGCGCCCCTACGGCCGGTCCACGTTGTCGATCGCGGCGGCGTGTCTGAAGGGCTTCTACCTGCATCAGTCCTCCCTCGGTGTGAATGGGGAGCTCGGCAGGAAGCTCGATAAGTCGCGGCTGCCGTCGCGAGTGGACCGGCGCCGTTCGTTCCTCGGGCATGTGAAGTCGTCGCTGCCCACCAACCCGCTGGCGCCGAAGGGGCCGCACCGCCGGCATCCGAAGATGCTTCCAGACGGGGCGCGGGAGAGGCTGCTGGAGACGGTGAACGCCGCCCGGGACCGGCTGGTGGTCACCTGGCTCGCCGACGGCGGGCTTCGCATAGGCGAGCTCTGCGGACTCCACCTGGTCGACCTGCACCTGCGCGAGAACGCGGCCTGCGGCGAGTGCCGCGCCCCTCATCTGCACGTCTGCCACCGGCCCGGCAATCCGAACCGGGCCGAGGCCAAGCGCAAACCCCCCTGGCGGGTCGAACACGGAATCGTGACCGGCGGGTTGATCAAGCGGGTCAGCCCGGCGATGGTGCACACCTACTTCGAGTATGTCACCACCGAGTACCCGCGCGGCGCCGGGCACGGCATGCTCCTGGTCCAGCTGCACAGCGCCGATACCGGACAGCCGTGGGCTCCGGTCGGGGCCCGGCGGATGCTCGGCCGGGCCGGGAAGCGCGCCGGGCTCGGGCTGGTGAAACCCCATGCCTTCCGGCACTCGTTCACGTCCGCGGTTCTCGACGCCGCCGACGGCAACCTGTTGATCGCCCGGGATGCTGGCGGCTGGGCCTCGGCCGCGATGGTGGATGAGGTCTACAGACACGTCGACGTCCACGACCCGGTCTTCGACGCCGCCCTGCGCACGGTCTGGGGTGAGACGAAGTGACAACGCCATGGCTGCTGCCGCAGCAGGATGCCCGCACGCGACGGGACCGGCTGGAGGTGCTCACCGCGCTGATCAACGGGCCCGAGTTCGACCCGGCGCTGCGCGGCGGGGTGCTGAAGATCCCGCCGACGCACCCGGTCTATCCGTGGAGCTGCACGGTCGTCGACTGCGCGCGGCCCCGCTGGCGGCGCTACGCGATGTGCTCGGTGCACGCCGAGCAGTGGCAGGAGGCGGAGGCGCGCGGCATAGGCCGGGCTCAGTTCTTGCGGACCGCGCAGCCGCTGTCGGCCACGGAGATGCCGGAGGCGATGATGTGCCGGATCTGCCCGCAGCGTCCGGCGTTCAGCCTGCAGCTGGTGCTGTGCTTCCGGCACCGCAACCGGTGGCTGAGCCACCTGAAACGGCACCCCGGCGGGGGCGAGGCGGAGTTCGAACGGTGGCTGGCCGACCAGCCGTCGCTGCCGGGCTACGGTGAGTGCCTCGCGGACGTGTGCGACGAACTGGCCGCCTCGCCGGTGGGGCTGTGCGGCGCGCACGAGCGCGGCTACACCCGGGCCGGGCGCCCGGGCGGGGCGAGGCTACCGAAGAACTTTTTCGCCACCTACGAGCGTCGTGATCGCCCTGTCCCGGTGACCTGCGAGGACGACGTCGCCTTCCGGGCCTGGTGCCGCGCACAGCTGCCGGTTCACCGCACCGGAACGGTTAACCTGAGCGGGCTGCGGCCCTTGCTGCGGGCGGAGTTGCAGTGGGGTATGTATGTCCACGGCCTGCAGACCGTCGCTGTGTGGCACCTGACGTGGGTGCAGTCGCTCGCGGACGAGTGCCAGCGCCGCGACGTGGCATCCCTGGCCGGCCTGGATGCGTCCGTCTTCCGCCGCGTCTACCACCAGCGCATGGTCCAGGAAATGCAACAGGCCCTGCGGAAGATCTATTTCACCCCCTCCGAGACCCGGGATGCCGGCTATATCGAGACTTAGCACTTCGGGGTGCGCTTCTCCCACCGCTCCAGCTACGTCGACCTGACCTGTATCTCCCAGCGGTGGCTGCGCGACCTCTTGTGGGAGCACATCGCCGACGTGCTGCGCTCGCCCACCTGCCCTCGCAGCGCGCAGCCGGTGGACTTCGTGCGCCGCGCCGGCGCCGAACTGTCCGCGTTCTTGGAGGTGGAGGCGCCGGGTGGCGGCCACGACCCGTCCGTTCTGCGCGGCGAGCACGTCCACCGCTTCGTCGCGGACCTGCGCAACCGCGAACGCCTCGGCCTGGCCTTCCGCGGCCAGGCCCGCCTGGACGGCAAAAGGGCGAAGGTCACCGAGAACTCGCGCCGGATGGTGTTCAACTACGGCCGGTCTCTGCTGCGCGGCGCGCTGGACCGCGGCAGCGCCGAGAGAATCGGCCTGGACCGCGCCTTCATTGCCGCCATGCCGGTTGGCGGCCCGGGCACGCCCCGCAGCCGCAACCCCTTCCCCGACGAGGTCGCCCGGGCGCTTGCGGACGAGGCCAACCTGCGGCAGCTCGCCAACGGCTACGACCCGCACGACCGGGGCCTGAGAGATATGTGGGAGACCATCATCGTCACCGGCCGGCGTGCCAGCGAGGTCATCCAGCTCCGCCTGGACTGCGTCGGCCACTACGGCGGGCTGCCCCTGCTCTGGCACGACCAGACCAAGGTCGGCAACCTGAACACGGCCGTCCGCATCCCCGACCATCTCCTTCACCGGCTCGAAGAACGCCGCCAAAAGACCCTGACCCACTACGCCGACCGGCACGCCGGCCGCCCACCCGCTGCTGCCGAGCGTGCCCATCTGGCCCTGTTCCCCACCGACATCCTCAACCCCGACGGCCGCCGCGCCCTGTCCTACACCTGGTTCCACACCGGCTTCCGCGCCTGGATCGCCGAGCTTGACCTCGGCGGTCACTACGTCGCCCACCAGGCCCGGCACACGCTGGCCACCCGGCTGCTGCGGCACGGCGCGAGCCTGACGCACATCCGCCGCTACCTCGGCCAGGTCTCCGACCGCATGGCCGAGCACTACGTCCACCTGACCCAGTCGGACCTGGACAACGTCCTCCAGCACGTGTGGGTCACCGGACCCGGCACCATGAATCCCGGCGAACTCCTCACCAGCGACACCACCCCGCTCACCCGCGAGCAGGCCCAAGCCCCGGCCATCGACCTCTCTCGCCGCAGCACTCCCGCCGAGGGCGGGTTCTGCACCGTCCAGCCCGTCGTGAACGGCGGCGCCTGCCCCTTCAACCTCGACTGCCACAACTGCGACAAGTTCGTCCTGTCCGGCGCCGACCTCCTCTATTGGCGCCGCAAACGGGAACAGTGGCGGCTGCTGGCCGAAGGCGCCCCCGACGACGCCACCGCCGACTACCTCCACCGCTACTTCGAACCCACCGCCCGCGCCATCAACGGCCTGGAAAAGGTCCTGGCCAGCCTCGGCCTCCTCGACGATGCCCTCGCTCTTGACCTGCGCAAACCCCAGGACTACTGCAACCGCGTGTGGTCCACCGCTTTCCGCGCCGCCGATCTCGCCGACGCGGGCACCGAGGAGGGCAGCGAGTACAGCGATACATGCACGACCGAGGACACCGACCCCGAACAGGACGTCGCATGAACACCGTCCCCGAACCCCGCACCGCCGCTGCCCTGGCAGCCCGCCGCAGCAAGACCGAAACCGCCCTCCTGCGGGTCCGCGAGTCCGTCGCCCGGCGGGCAAACGTCTCACGCACCTTCCTCCATGCCAACCCCGAGGCCCGGGCCGCCATCGCCACAGCGCTAGCCGAGGCCAGTGAACGGCGGTCCCGGAAGCTTGCCGAACAAGACGACGAGCGCGAGGCGATATGGCGCGAGCGCTCGCTGAACGCCGAGGACGCACTCAAAGCCGCCCAGACCGAGATCCTCGCCCAGCGCATCCGCATCGGCGAACTCATGGGCCAAATAAGGGACTTGCAAGCCGAGTGGACCGAGGAATCCATCCAGCGGATCACCACCGAGAACACCACCCTCAGGCAAAGGGTCCGCCAACTGGCCGCCGACAACCGCACCCTCGACGAGCGGCTCAAGGCCGCCCGCTCCAACCTCCGCTTCCAAGACCGCCGCGTCGCCGACCTTGAAGCCCAGATCGCCGCCCCGGGATCAGCGCCGTTCTCAGGAGACCCCACAACCGCCTGACCCGCCCCGCACGGCAGGACGCGCGCACCACCTGCCGGTGAGCGCGGACCCCCTACTGTGTGAGGGGGACCGTCCTCCATCCGACGAGCAAGGAGCATCAGGCTGTGAAGGTCGAAATCCAGCCGGACGTATGCGACATCGCCGCCCAATTAGGGGCAGGCGTTCCCTACGCGCTGAAGGTCCTGGCAGGCCAGCTGGCCGACGACCCTGACATGGGCCGGCCCTCGAATCTGCCCGGTGTCCTGAACGTGACGGTTGACGGCGCCATGTTCGAGGATTGTCCTGACCTGTCCGTCGGCTACATCCACGAGCCGGACCGGATCGAGATCCGGTTTCTGAGAGCGGCTTCCTCCACCGAGCCCTCCACGGACGCGCGCGACCAGGAGCAGGGCCGAGGCCAGGACCAGCCTGCCGACCCTGCCATAGCCGCGGTCACCGTACGGGAGGTCGCCGATGCCTGGCGGCGCATCACCGGCTGGCTGAAGCACAACGCCCCCGACTCATACGCTGCACTCCGCGCCGGCGCCAGTCCCGCCGCCATCGCTGCTCTGGAAGGCGAGCTCGGCATCCGGATACCCGTCGAGCTGCACGTCCTGTGGCTGCTGACCTCGGGCGATGACGGTGGCAATGGCTGGGGATGTCTCCCGGGCAATAGGGCTCTGATGACCCTGGACGCCGTGGCCGCCGCCTACCGGCTGAAGATGGACACCCAGGCTCACGAGGACACCTTCAATACCGATCGCCCCGAGGAGGAGCGGATCAGCGTATGGAAGGCAACCCGGATTCCGGTTGTCGCTCTGGGCCCGGCTGACAGCACCTCGGGCCTGTACCTGGACGCCGAGACCGGTTATCTGGGCCGGTGGTCCCGCTACAACGAAGGTCCTGGTGAAGTACTCGACACCCTGGTCACCTACCTGGAAGGGGCTGCCGACATGCTCGAGGCCCCCGCCCTGGCCACGGGGGACAAACCCGGCCTGATCGGTGGGGCGCTGGTGTGGCTCAGCAGTATCGACCCGGTACAGGAAGACCAGTGGCAGCCCCTGACCGGCTGACCACGTATGAGATGGGGGGTCAGCCCCGCAGGCTGGCCCCCCCCATCTCGGCCTTCACATGCTGGCGCTCGGGCTACGTCAGCCGATCTTTTTCCACGTGCAGGTAGTCGCGGTCGACGTGCAGTGCTCGAAGCCCGGAAGGGTCAGGAAGAACCCGTCACCGTCCAGCATCCGCCACGCAGGGGCCGGGAATCCGCTGAACGCCTGCTGATTCTGCACGCTCGGGATCGCCGCACGCCCGCACCGCTCCGTGCCGCTTGGCCCGTTCGTTGCCGTGCGGGTGTCCGCGAGGATGCCGAAGTTCGCAGAGCCGTCGCCCATCTTGTCGGTGAACAGCTGGGCGCCAATCTTCACGTCCTTCGCCCATGACGGCACCAAGCCCCAGCGCAGCGGCCGCAACTGCCTGCCCTCCGGCGCGGCATCATCATGTCCACTCGCGGTGCGCTCGAGGACAGCCCACGCATCGTTTGGCCGGCGCGACATTCCAGTTCGGCGCGAGCGTCTCCTCGGCACGCCAGTCGGTGACCTGGAAGAGCTGGACCAGATCCTCGGCACTGCGGGTGGAGACGTATCAGCCACACATACAGCCACTGTGCCACCGGCCGGGCTTATCGAAGAACCATCTAGCGCGCCATGCCGGGCCGTGTCCCGAAGCTGCCGCAGGGCGTCCGTAGTGCCGACCGCTGGCGTTGCAGCGGTCCGGGTCATGGCGGGTGTGGCGGAAGCGGGCGGTGTAATCGGGGCGGGTGCGGGGGCCGCAGTACTCCAGGGGCAGGCCACAGGCCAGGCAGCAGTAGCGGTCGTGGGCGCGCCCGCGGGGCAGACGCTGGGCAGGAGCGGCGACGGTGGGGACTGTAAGACGTTCGGTGTAACTCCCGATCATGGAAGACGCATCGATGACCAGTGAGAACGTGTCCGAGTCCAAGGCCGTGGAGCCCACCAAGGCTGCGTCGCCGAAGACCGGGGACGACCAGCTGATCGACGAGCTGGTGGGCCGCGCCCGGGCCGAGGGTGTGCAACTGACCGGCGAGGGCGGGCTGCTGCAGCAGCTGACCCAGCGGCTGCTGGAGTCCGCCCTGGAGGGCGAGATCACCGACCACCTCGGCTATGACAAGCACGATCCGGCGGGCGAGAACGGCGGCAACTCCCGCAACGGCAAACGCTCCAAGACCGTGCTGACCGACGTGGGCCCGGTGGAGATAACCGTGCCCCGCGACCGCGACGGTTCCTTCGAACCGAAGATCGTCAAGAAGCGGCAAAAGCGCCTGACTGGCGTCGACGAGATGGTCATCTCACTCGCCGCGAAGGGCCTGACCACGGGCGAGGTCCAGGCCCACCTGGCCGAGGTCTATGGCGCCGAAGTCTCCCGCCAGACCATCTCCACCATCACCGACAAGGTCTTGGAGGGCATGGCCGAATGGCAGAGCCGCCCCCTCGACGCCGTCTACCCGGTGGTCTTCATCGACGCCATCCACGTGAAAATCCGCGACGGCGCGGTCGCCAACCGGCCCATCTATGTCGCCCTGGCCGTCACGGTCGAGGGCCGGCGGGAAATCCTCGGACTGTGGGCCGGTGACGGCGGCGAGGGCGCCAAGCACTGGCTGCACATCCTCACCGAGGTCAAGAACCGCGGCGTCAGCGACGTGCTCATGCTGGTCTGCGACGGGCCCAAGGGCCTGCCCGAAGCGGTGGAGACCGTCTGGCCCCGGACGATCGTGCAGACCTGTGTCGTGCATCTGCTGCGGAACTCCTTCCGCTATGCCGCCCGCCAGGACTGGGACAAGATTGCCCGGCTTCTCAAGCCCGTCTACACGGCGCCGACCGAGGAGGCCGCCCTGGACCGGTTCGCGGAGTTCGCCGACGCCTGGGGCCGGAAGTATCCGGCGATCGTGAAGCTGTGGGAGAACGCCTGGGAGGAGTTCACCCCGTTCCTGCGGTTCGACACCGAGATCCGCCGCATCGTCTGCACGACGAACGCGATCGAGTCGGTGAATGCGCGGATCCGACGGGCGGTCAAGGCCCGCGGGCACTTCCCCAACGAGCAGGCCGCCCTGAAGTGCGTCTACATGGCGATCATGTCCCTCGATCCCACCGGCAAGGGGCAGGCCCGCTGGACCATGCGCTCGAAGACCGCGCTGAACACCTTCGACATCACCTTCGACGGCCGCCTATCGGCGGCCCGTCAGTAACCTCAACTGCACCGATTACACCGCTCGTTTGACAGACCCGATGGAAGAGTTCGTCTCCGGTATCCGTGACGCGGCCGCCCGCCGTGGTCTGCGCCCAGGCACGGACGAGGCACGGGTGCGCAAATGGCAACGTGGCATCAAGCCCAACAAAGAATCCCAGATCTACATCGCCGAAGCACTCGGCTGGCCCGCGGACATCGTCCGCGCCGACGACTGGCCGAACTGGCTGCCGCTCACCGCCGACGGCGTGGTCCCGCTCGGACCCCACAACTCCGTGCCCGCCCTGAGAGAGGCCATGCGAACAGCGATGGACCGCCGCACCTTCTTC
This sequence comes from Streptomyces sp. NPDC002588, assembly GCF_040295925.1. Classification (NCBI taxonomy): domain Bacteria; kingdom Bacillati; phylum Actinomycetota; class Actinomycetes; order Kitasatosporales; family Streptomycetaceae; genus Streptomyces; species Streptomyces sp. NPDC002588. The sequence goes on along the minus strand of NZ_JBEOWF010000010.1, from coordinate 208,733 downwards.
ACGATCTCCGGCGCCACCCTGTCCGCGCTGGCCGCGGACTGGGCCGCCGACCCTACGAGCGCGCTCGCCCAGGCCCGCGACGGCAAACCAATCGGCGAGGACTTCGTCGCCTTCCTGGAGAACACCACCCAGCAACTCGCCAGTCACGCCACCGAGCAGCGACAGCACACCGCCACGCTGCTGGACGCCCACCTGTCCACGGTGACCGAACTACTCGAACACGGCCGCTACGCCCCCGCCCTCGGGCTGCGTCTGCACACCCTGGCCGCCTCCCTGTCCCAGACTGTCGCCTGGCACCGATTCGACCTGGACCGCCACACCCACGCCAGCCAGAACTGGATCGCCGGTCTGTACAACGCCCACGCAGCCGGGGACCACGACATGGGCGCCGGCCTCCTGGGCGACCTCGCCTACCAGGCCGCATGGCGCACGGACCACACCACCGCGGCAAACATCCTCAACTATGCCCTGACCCGCGCCCAGAACCCCGCCGCCCGCTGCCTGCTCCAGTTACGCCTCGCCCGCACCCTCGCTGCACAGGGTGACCGGAGCGAACGGCGCGCCGTGCTGCGTGCCCTTGCCGCGGCGGAGAAACACCTGGGCGACGCCGGCGCCGACCGACCGGCCTGGTGCGCCTGGGTATCCGAAGCCGATCTCGCCGTGGACTCCGGCCAGGCCCTCCTGGACCTCGGCGACATCGGCTGCGCTCACCGGCTGATTACCGAAGGCGAAGGCCTGCTGCCTCCGGCCCGGGACAAGACCCGCGGTGTGTTTCTCGCCTACCGTGCCGCGAGCTATCTCGATCTGAAGGAACCCGAGCCCGCCGCGGCCGCCGCCACCGAATCCCTGCTCCTGGCACGTCGCATCGGAGCACCCCGCTGCGTGCAGCTTGTCGACGACCTTCTCCCCGCTTCCAGCACTACCAGGACGCCCAGGGCGTTCCGGAACTCCTCCAGCTTGCTGCCGCATAGCAGGAAGGGGCGGATCCGATGACCACCGATGCTGGGCTCCCGTCGGTCAGAGAGTCCCTCCAGCTCGCGCTCCTGGCGGAACCCGAGGGCAGTCCGCTGGTGGCCGAACTCGCCGAAGCCGCCGCCGACCACTACCACCTCAACTACAGCAAGCACCCCATCCCGGTGCTGTTCCGGGAGGTCCGCGCCGCGCGCACCCTGCTGGCCGGGGTGCTCCCCGCCGGCACGGACGGCACCGAACTGCACCGCCAGCTCGGCCGGCTCTCAGGACTCCTGGGCAACCTGGCCTTCCACCTCGACGACCCGGCCGGCGCACGCACCCACCTGGGCACCGCCGTCTCCTACGCCAACCGCTGCGGTGACACGGCGCTGGCGGCCTGGGCGTACGGGTGGCCCGCCACACCGGCAACCTGACCGCCGCGTATACGTACGCCGAGCGCGGCGCGGCCGCGGCCCCGGCCGGACTGGTCCGTGCCCAACTCCATGCCTGGGCGCTGCTGCCCACCCTCGCCCAGCAGGGCAGCGACCGGGAGGCGGCCGCCGCCCTGGACGTCGCCTTGACCGAACTCGAAGCCGACCCGGGCGGCCAGGCCCCGGGCCGTTTCGGCTTCGACGAGCCCGAACTCGCCCTGCACCAGGCCGAAGCGCCCCCTCGGAGCCTGTGTCTGAACCCCGGTCGAGGGACGAGTTCGGGCGGCGACCGCAACCCTGACACCAGGGTGACGCGTCATCACTTTTGGGGTTCAAAGAGCCTTGCGGTACAGACGAGACTGGCGAGACGGAAGAGACACCCATTCATGCTGAAGGCGTTCGTGGCGGTTTTGATATGCGGGGGAGTCGCCGTGCTGCTCTTCCGTGCAGCACTTAAGGACGGTGCAGCGGCACGGAAATTACGGCGGCACGGGATACACACCCGTGGCGTCGTGGTTGACAACGTACCGGTGGAAGAACGGAATTCGGGGGCCAACGTGGCCCCGATCATCGCCTTCGCCGACCGGCAGGGCTGCCGCGTGGAGTTCACGACCCGGATCCGCGGGGTCGGGATGGGACTGGCGACCGGGCGGGAGGTGCCGGTGGTGTATCTGGCGCACGAACCACAGAGCGCGCGGGTGTTCACGCGGCGGCACATGCTGGGGCCCGCGCTGGGCATGGCGTTCGTGGCGTCGGGCTTCCTATGCGCCGGCGTGGTGATCGCCGTGCTGTGAGCTTGCCGTTTATCCAGTGCGGCGTGGTTTGGTGCCGACCTTGTGGTGGGTCGGTCGGCGGTGAAGTGCGCCGGTGACCAGGAGCAGGCCCACGTCGTAGCGTTCGGCTGGGCGGCGGTTCTTCGAGCCAGGTGGGCGTCCGGGGCCCGGTCTGGAGGGTTTCGGCACTCCGGCCGACGTTGAGATTTTGACGTGCAGGTGTCGGAACCCTCGGCGGACCCGGGCCGGGGTGAGCCTGTTCGCGGGGACTGGCCTTTCCCACGGGCGTCGAAGGTCAATGGCCAGGGGGCGGGCGAGGCGGAGTTGGGTGTAGGCGGCGATGATCAGCCAGGTCCAGTTGTCCGCCGCCTTGGGATCGCGCAGTTTCGGGGCGGTCCAGCCGAGGGTCTGCTTGATCATTCTGAAGAAGTGCTCGATGTCGAACCTTCGGAGGAACGCCTGCCAGGCCAGGTCGATGTCTTCGGATTCGGCTGCGGGCCGTGACCACCACAGCCATACGGGCTTGGGTTCACCGCCACTGGGCAGGTGGTCGACCTGGAGGCGGATCACGGTGCCCTCGATGACGGGGAGTTTGCCTGGGTGGTTGCGCCAGGCTGAACGCTGTTGGAGCTCGGGGTGAAGGCGGTGCCAGCCCTGAGCGTGGGCGGTGCCGTAGCGGGTCGTGGTGGTCTTCGTCTCCGCGTCAGGGGCGCCCCAGGTCCTGGTGTCCTTGAAGATGAACTCGCTGCCGTGCTTGGGCGGTCGTCCGCCCTTCGGGTCGTAGACGCGTGGGGGTGCGGGGCGGCGCATGACCCGGTCCGAGCGGAGACGTCCGAGGAGTTCGACGGGCAGGTCCCGCAGGAGGTAGGACAGGCGCATCACGTCGTAGCCGGCGTCGACCACAATCCAGATTAGTGGGTCGCCGTCATGCCACTGGCCTGCTGTGATCAGGCGGTGGACCAGGTCTCGGACCTGGTCGGCGGTCACGGCGGCGAGGTCGGCACCGGGCTGCAGCCGCACGGCATCCAGCGGTGCGGTCCACGAGGAGCGGCCCGTTTCCAGGGCGACGATCCACGAGCATGGCCAGCCCGGGATCATGAGGTGCTTGTTCTCGCCACGGCCGTAGGTATGGCAGAACGAGCGCGCATCGCTGGTGGCGGCGTCCGGTCGCAGCCACGGCGAGACGTCCACGGCCAGGACCAGCCGCCCGTCGGCAGCCCGCGGCAACGGAACCGAGGCCAGTGTCCTTCGCAGCCGGGCGACCTCGATGCGGCCCTGGTTGAGACCGGCGTACAGCGCACCGTGCCCACGCCGGTGCTCGGGCGCCAGCGCCAGTCCGACCAGGGTCTTCACCGGTCCGTCCGTACACAGCAGGGCATCGGCCAGCTCGAACAGAGCATCCGCCCGTCCTGTCAAGCAGTCGTAGAAGTCCGCCCGGAAGCATGACAGTTGCCAAATCGCATCCGGCCCGGCTCCCACGCGCGACAGAGACATCTCCACGGCCTTCCTGCTGAGCGGTATACCTGTGACGGAGCACAGCATCAGTGGAAGCCCGTTCCCACGTGCCCTGATCTAGGCAGAGCCCACGCATGCGTGAACTACGTTCGAGACCAGGCAGCAGACAACCGCGAGACATCCCGTGAGTTCCTTTAACTGATCGTTTCAGAATGAGTTGAGCTGTGGGTCTCGTGCTCGGTGATCTTGATCGGCAAGGTGTTCCGAGTGCGTGCTGATCTTGTTCCGGATGACCTGTGGGAGCGGGTGGCTCCGCTGTGCCGTCCGCTCCCGAACAGCGCCGTCGCTACCCGGGTCGACTTCGGGTTCCGGACCGGGCCGCCCTCGCGGGCGTCATGTACGTGCTGCGGACTGGTGTCGCTTGGCGCGATGTTCCGGCCGAGACCGTGGGCTGCTCCGGGGTGACGGCCTGGCGTCGGCTGCGGGACTGGACCGAGGCCGGCGTCTGGCCGCGTCTGCATGCCGCCCTGCTGGCCGAACTGCGCCGCGCCGCCCTGCTGGACCTGGACGACTGCTCCGTGGACGGGTCGCATGTCCGGGCCCTGAAAGGGGGGATCACGTCGGCCCCTCGCCCGTCGACCGTGCCCGTCCCGGCTCCAAACACCATCTGATCGTCGACCGCCAGGGCATTCCGCTCGCTGTCACGCTCACGAGCGGGAACCGACATGACGTCACCCAGTTGCTGCCGCTGCTGGACGCTGTCCCAGCGATTCGGGGCCTGCGAGGACGCCCACGCCGCAAGCCCCGGCGTCTGTATGCCGATCGGGGCTACGACTTCGACAAGTACCGCCGCCTGCTGTGGAAGCGGGGCATCAAGCCGTTGATTGCCCGACGCGGGGTCGCCCACGGTTCCGGACTGGGCAAGGTGCGCTGGGTCGTCGAGCGCGCCTTCGCCTGGCTGCACCAGTTCAAGCGGCTCCGCATCCGCTACGAACGACGCGCGGACCTGCACCAGGGCCTGCTCGAACTGGCCTGCAGCCTCATATGCCTTCGCCGTCTCCGAACTTCATTCTGAAAGGTCAGCGAGGGGCGACATGCCGGAGGCGGTGGCAGGGCGGCAAAGTCGATTCCCGCCCTTGGGGGGCTGAACTCAGGGGAGGTCGAAGGTGATGTTCACACCGAACCGTCCCCGTCCGGCGCCTCCGTGAGCGTGAGAGTTCCATCCTCTGCCTCGAAAACTCTCACCAAGATCCCGCCGTTGTCCTCGCCGGGAAACACAATGGAGAAGTAGGGGTCCATCTCCATGAGGAAGTCCCAACCCTCGCGCTGGGTCGTGTCGAGGGCATTGGCATGCCGACCGGTTGCCCGCCACGTGCCGACCGCGTCGACAGCGACGGTGATTTCGATGTCGTACTTCTCAAGGCACGTCGCGTGATTGGCCCACCATTCGAGGCGGGCCTGACCCACGAATCGATCCATGAGCACACTATGCACGGCGCCCCGGCCGGACGGGCAAGTCTGTGCGGCTGCCGGCCGCCGTGGGTCAGGCTGTGAGACAGAGCCGCATGGGGCAAGCCGGACAGACCCTCGCCTCAACCGGCTGCACCGCATGTGCCTCGCTGCCTCCGGATCTCATTCTGAAACCATCAGTTAGAGCACCAGTACCAACCAGCCGGCCAAACGGAGGACACCATGAACACTGAGCCCGCTCCCGCCCATCGCCCCGGATTCGAACAGCGGCGGCGGTCCCCGCTCACCTCCCCGAACTGCGGAACTCGGCAGTCCGACGTCCACCCGCGCCGCTCAGCACGACTGAATACGAGGTGGCCGGCATGAGCAGCGGAAGTGATGCAGACGGCATCCGCCCGGGGGCGGTACCCGGCCCACGCGGTGCGGAACTTCCGCTGCCGCCCGCCGCCGCGCCCGGTTCCCCCAGGCCCGCGCGACGCTCTCCCGGGTCGGCATGGAGGTCTTGCAGACTCTCGCCGAGCCGTACGGCCGGCACGAGCTGCCCACAGCGACCTGGAAGGACGCCGAACGAGGCGTCCCCGGAGACGACGTGCTCTCCCTTGTCGCCCGGCTGCTCGCCCGTGCGCCCGCGCCGATGACGCGCACCGACATCCTGTCGGCCCTTCCCGCCGCCGCGCAGCACCCGCACCGCCGGCAGATGGACGGACTGGGCCGCCTTCTGCACCGTTTCCCCGCCTTCCACCAGCCCGCCCCCGGGAAGTGGAGCGGAACCCGCTGCTGAGGGGCTGCGGGAGCGCAAGAAGCGGCTGTTGCGGCAGCAGCTGTCCGACACGGCCACCGAGATGTTCATGGAACGGGGCTTCGACGCCGTGCGCGTCTCCGAGATCGCCGAAGCCTGCGGGGTGTCGGAGAAGACCGTGTTCAACTACTTCCCCACCAAGGAGTCCCTCGTCCTGGACCTGGGCGAGGCCACGTTGGGCTCTCTGCGGACCACACTGGCCGATCCGGTTCTCTCGCCGGTCGAGACTGTGCTGAAGATCTTGTCCGGCGAGCTGGCGGCCATCACATCCTGGCTGACCGAACAGGACGACCTCGCCCAGGCGAAGAACATGCTTCTGCGCTTCGGCATGCTGATCAGATCCACTCCGTCGCTGCGGGCCTATCAGCGCGACATGGCTGACCAGCAGGCCGCCGTAGCCGCCGAAGTCCTGGCTCGGCGCAGTGAGACGAGCCCGGACGACCCCGAGATGCAGATCGCCGCAGCCGCCCTGCTCGCCCTGTGGCCCATCCAGTTCCAGGCGCTACGCAGGCACCTGAACCGCGTCCAGGCCCCCGAGCAGCTGTAACGAGGTGGTCGGCGCCGACGTCCGACGCGCAGCCCAACTCATCGACACGGGACTGGCCTCGCTCGCCCACGTCCGGCGCGGCAAGTGAAATCGCCCTGGAGCGGCGCCCGACGCCGCGCCCCAGGTGAGCGGCGGTGCAGCTCGGCTCACACCGCAACGAGTTTCTCGAAGAAGAACTCGTGCTTGAGGAACGACGTCTCGTGTTCGGCCCCCGGATACGGCGGGATGAGCTGGGCGGCCTGGATGAGGCGCCAGCCGTCCTGCAGTGCGGCGACGGCGCTCTCGTACGGCGGCTCGTCGCTGTCGCCGGTGGTGGGGCGGGTGGCGCCGGCGCCGTCGTAGCGGGCCCATCCGACGACCGGGGAGTCGAGCGCGGAGGTGCCCAGGTACAGGACGAGGACCTGCTGCCGCACGGTGCTCGAACTGGTCATGCGTTGCTCCTCTGCGCGGGCCGGTTGGCGATCCGGGTGGCCCAGTACTCGATGTCGAAGTCGGGGTCGGCGGACAGGAAGCGCCAGAGCTTGATCCGGTTGTGGATCTCCAGGCGGCCGGTGGCCGGTTCGTACCAGGGGAAGGTGCGCCCCAACTCCTCGCGCACAGCCGGGTCGTACAGGTCCGCGGTGTCCCAGAGCCGCACCTGTGGCACGGTCGGGTTGAAACGGATCTTGTACATGTGGCGGACGGTGTCGCTGTCGTTGCGCCGTCCGCCGTGCCAGATGCCGTGGTGGAGCAGGATGACGGTGCCCGCCGGGCAGGTCAGGCGGGTCTGGCCGCGCAGGTTCTGGTAGCGGCCGGTGTCGGACTCGTTGGTACGGCGCAGATGACTGCCGGGGACGATGAGCGTGCCGCCCATGTCCGCGGTGACCTCCTGCGGGTAGTACATGAGCTGCACGTCGAAGGCGTCGGTGCGGACGTCGATGAGGGCGTCTGCGTGCAGTGGTTGCGCGCTGCCCTGGCGCGGTTCGCGGATGTGCACGTAGTGGTGGTCGACGGTCGGATCCGCACCCAGCAGGCTCTCCAACGCGCCCGCGACGGCGGGGAGTTCGACGAGCCGTCGAGTGAAGGAGCCCTCAGGGAACGCCTTCGGTACAGGAGTGCCGTACGGCACGGAAGGCAGCCCCGCGGCGAAGACGCCGAGCGCCTCCTCGTTGAGCTCCCGGGGCACGACACCGTCCAGGCGCAGGAAACCCTGGGCCACGAACCGCGCCACCTGGGCAGAACTCAGCAGTTGTCGTGTGGTTGGCATACAGCAACCGTAGGAAGAGGCAGGCCCGAAGTAGTGGGCTGCAATCGGCGTCCACTGGTAAATTTCCGCCATGACGGATTCCGTGGAGCTGACCCTCGACCTGCCTCCCCAGGTGGCGAACGCGGGCGTGGGTGTCCACGGGTACGCCGGCCCCCACGACGTGTTCCGGCTGCCGCGGCTGTGGCAGCTCCATCTGTACGGCTACTCCGGCACCCTGGAGTTCGGCGGCTTCCGGCATCCGATCCGCCCCGGGCACGTGAGCCTCGTTCCGCCTGACACAGAGGTGCACTTCCACTACGACACCACGCCGAGCGAGCACCTGTACGCGCACTTCCGGCTGCCGGGCGAGGGCGAGCGGCGCCGCGTTCCGGTGATGCAGGACGCAGGCCCGGACGCCGCGGTGCTCCGCGGGCTGCTGCGGCAGACGGTCGCGGCCGACACGCAGTGCCCGGCGCGGGCCGCCGCCGAGCTCTGGACCGTGCTGTGGCGCATGACCGGCCTGGCCGGTGCCTCCGGGAGCGGCGAGGAGTCCCGGCATCCTGCGCTGCGGACGGCCATGGCCCACATCGAAGAGCACCTGGCCGCCCCGCTGGGCGTTCCGGACATCGCCCGTGCCGCCGGGATCTCGCACACGCAGCTCACGCGGTTGTTCCGTAAGCACACCGGGCTCACGGTCGTCGGCTACATCCGGCGCCGCCGCATGGAACGGGCCCGGCACCTCCTGATCGCCTCGACGCTCGCCATCCCGGCGATCGCCGCGACCGTCGGCATCCCCGACCTCCAGGCGTTCAACAAGACCTGCCACAGGGAACTGGGCGCCTCACCGCGAGCTGTCAGGAGCTCAGCACTCAGGTAAAGCGGGCCCGGGCTGCTACTCCGCCCCGCCCGGCGCCGAAGGCGACCGGGCGAGGCGAGTACCGGGCCGTTTCCCGGTCAGCCCTCCGTGCGGGCGGGCAGCCGCCATCCCGGGCGCGGGAAGTGGCAGTTGCAGCCGTCGGGATAACGCTCCAGGCAGTCCTGGTACTCAGGCTCGGTGCCTCCACCGACACCACATCGGTCGCCGTGCTCGAACTGGGACGAGCACGGCGTCCAACTAAGGCGTGTTTCGAAAGTGGCGTCGTCTGCCCGAAGGGCAGGCCTGGCGGCGTCTGATGCGTGCGATCGCAAGGCGGAGGGCCGCCCCGATACTGGATGTATCGGGGCGCGCCCGACAACGCGGCTGGGGTCCCCCCTCTGGGGGAGTGCATGCCAGACGCCGCCAGGCAGGCGGGACTTTCGAAACACGCCCTGGACGACGTTGAAAGGGCGTTCCGCAGGACTCGGGAGAGCCTTCGCCCCTCCGGGGCCAGACGCGGAAGAACTGCGCCGCGGCAACGCCCGCCCGCCCAGGCCGCGGTCGCGATGACGAACAGCTCCATCGCCTCGGTCACGTGTCCGAGGACGAGGACGACGGCGGCCGCGACGAACACCGCCGTCCCGGCCGCCGCGAGCCCCGTGGCACCAGTCTTCACCGCGAATCGGACGACGCGCACACGCAACTCGTGCAGGCGCTCACGGCGCAGCCGACGCCGCACGGCCCGGGCTTCGCGCCGCAGACAGACAGACTCGTGCTCGATCTGCGCCAGGAAGTCCACCGGCGTGCTGCTCAGCAGCACGGAGACCGGGACGTCCTGGCCTCGGCCGCCGTCGGGGTGCATCGTGGTCATCAGGTGTTCCTCAGCGAGTGCCTGCCCGCCGCCCGGGTTGGAGAGCCTGGGGGCGGCGGGCCCCGAGCGCGTGTACGCCGGTACGAACACAACAGTCGGGCCGGACCTGCAGTGTGAGCACCGACCCGGCCCGAATACGCAGAGGTGGCTTAGAACTCCTAACGAAATGATCTTTGAGGTGGTTGGATCGCCCTGGGAGTGTTGATCTGGGGGTGCGAGTGGCTCGGCCGAAGCTGTGGGACGTCGATGACGACCTGTGGGCTGTGATCGAACCGCTGTTGCCGAAGGTCGAGCAGCGGACTCGGCATCCAGGGCGGAAGCGGCATCCGGTCCGGCTGGTGTTCCAGGGCATCCCGTTCGTGCTGCACACCGGGGTCGCGTGAGAACACTTGCCGCAAGAGCTCGGCTTCGGCTCGGGCATGACCTGCTGGCGCCGCCCGGCCGAGTGGACCGAGGCTGGCTTGCGGCCCCGGCTGCACCAGGAACTCCTGGCGAAGCTGCGCAGCGCGGACGTGCTGGACTTCTCCCCGGCAGCGGTCGACGGCTCTCACATCCGGGCGCTGAAGGGGGGCCCAAGACTGGACGAAGCCCTGCCGACCGGGGCAGAACCGGCAGCAAACACCACCTGATCACTGACGCCACCGGCATCCCACTCGCCGTCACCCTGACCGGCGGCAACCGCAACGACGTCACCCAACCCATCCCGCTCCTCGAAGCCGTTCCGTTGGTGCGCGGCAGGCGTGGCCGGCCCCGGCGGCGCCCGGACATTGTGCTCGGTGACCGCGGCTACGACCACGACAAGTACCGCCGCCTCGTCCGGGCTCTCGGCGTGAAGCCGGTGATCGCCCGCCGGGGCACTGAGCACGGGTCAGGGCTCGGGACTCAACGCTGGGTGGTGGAGCGTGCATTCGCACATCTGCACTGGTTCCGCCGCCTGCGGATCCGCTGGGAGATCCGCGACGACATCCACGAGGCCCTGCTCAGTCTCGGATGCTCCATGATCTGCTGGCGCAGGCTGAGCTCACTCCGATGACAGGTGCCCGTCCCAGGCGCCGAGCACGGCGCTGAGCAAGCCCCGATGAGTTGCGACCCAGTCGGACGGCAGATCGATGGGCACCCGCACGGTCGTCATCGAGATCAGTTTGTCTTCAACCACCACCTCGGGGCAGTCACGCTCACCGTTCAGGTGGATGTAGACGGATGGCCCGCGCTGGACGTGCAACCAGGCGATGTCCTCACCGGCCTCCAGGCGGTCCAATGCCTCGGCCCACGAGGTGAGCCGCGATCGCCACAACGAGAGGTCCACGCGGCCGGCCACGAACGGCGTGTCGACGACAATCTCTGCGGCGAGCCCACCGGCCACACCCTGCAAGGGGCCAAGCACGGTGATGCGCACACTGTTGCCTTCGTCATCGCACAAAAGAGCCAGATCCAACTGCCCAGCCGTTACCACGCCGCCTCCCACGAAGATGAGACGATCTTGACGCACCTCCGCCTCAGCTGGCCAGCGACTTCCGAGTGGAGTGCGCCATTTCGTTAGGAGTTCTCAAGTGGCCCGAGCGGGGGAATCTGGCTGGCCGCTGACGCGCAGGGGGGAGCGGAGCCCATCGGTGCCCTTGGTGCGGTCACGAACAGGTCATGCCGGCTACATGCTGTCACGTACGGACTGACCCCAGGACACTCCGTCCGTGTGGGTGCCTGCGAAGTCGGGGTCTTCGTAGATGTGGAGCCTCTTGATCTTTTCGCCCTGGAACTCGAACACGTTGCAGAAGAGTCCGAAGGATGAGGATCCGTCGGGGAACTCCACACCGGATGTCGTCTCTCCCTTGACGGCCCCTTCGACGACGACGTAGTCGCCGGACGTGAGGACGTTGAAGTGCGCGATGTCGTGCTCGATGTCAGCGATGCCCCGGGCGAAGCCTTGGGCGAAGGCCCCGATCTGCGCCAGGCCCTTGGCGGTTCCGAACTTCGGGAAGAACATCTGCGCGTCGTCCGCGAAGAGTTCCAGGAGTGCCGGATCGGCGGCATCGACCAGGCGGAAGTACTGGATGGCTGTTGCTTCGCGCTGCGCGTGGAGGTCGTTTTCGTTCATGGTTCGTTCCGCTTTCCGTGTTGCCGATGCTCGTGGTTTCCATGGAGCACCGTTTCGACCTGATTCGTTTGAGGAGTCGCGTCGGCCCGCCGAGGGGTACGCGGCATGGCGCCACCGTAACACGGTTTCTGGTCGAACAACCAAAAACCTGCTCCACCGCCTCCGGGTGGACGGCCCGCCAGGGTCCGGCGCCGCCATTTTTGGTCGCGTACTCAAATTGGGGGGTAGAGTCTCCCCATGGCGCGACCACGAAAATTTGATGAGAGCACGGTGCTGAAGGCCGCTCGGCAGCAGTTCTGGCGCACCGGGTACGCGGCCACGAGCATGGCGGACCTCTGCGAGGCGACGGGGGTGGCGTCGCAGAGTCTGTACGGTGCTTTCGGCAGTAAGCACGGCCTGTTCGTGAAGAGCCTGCGGGACTACTGCGAGCAGCAGATGAACGGGCTGCAGGCCGACCAGGAGTCTGCCGACAGCGCCTGGGAATGGCTCATGGCCGCGGTGACCTACGGTGACAGCGGCCGCCCGGGACTGACCGAGGACGGCTGCTACCTCTCCGGCTCGGCCGCCGCGCTGGCCCGGCACGACGATGACGTCAGCGAAGCGGCCCGGCGCACGTACGACCGCATCATCGCCGTCTTCACGACCGCACTGCAGCGGGCCAGGGCCGCAGGTGAGATCCGGTCGGACACAGACATCGACAAGGCCGCGCTGAGCCTGCTCACGGCCATGCAGGGCATCGAATTCCTGCGCAAGTCCGGCATTGACGATGCACAGTTCCAGGAGGCGAAGGCAGGCATCGTAGACACCCTCAGCCGTGCTTACGGCGCCAACCAGGCCACCCAGGGCTGACGACGGGCCGCCCCAGCCGGCTTTCAGGATCCCGTAGGTCCGCCGTCCGCGAGCCCGAAGTCCCGTGACCGAATGCCCTCGTCGCCCCGGCAGGGCGCCACTTCGGGGCCCTCGCGGTCGACAGGCTCCCAAGTGATCGCATGGGGAGCATTGTTGCCAGGACGTCGTGGCAGGGAAGCTTTCAAAGGGGTAATGCGGGCCGTCGGCGAGAGGTCGACGTATTGGTCGACGGTGAGGATGCCGCAGACGAGCCCGGGATATGGGATGGCGATGACGAAAGCGGTCTGCGGGAGTGCGCGGCGCACTGAGACCCGTGCATCATGAAAACTGCACGTCAGACGGCCTGGTGTGCGTAGGCATCAGGAAGCTCGGGCAGGTCCGGAGCGGTAGTCGACCGACAAGATCATCCGTCAGCGGGCGACTTCCCGGTTCGTCAGCACGAGCAGGGCCCGCACCAGCGCGGTCGCCCAGTTCGGGTCGGTGCGGACCTTGCCGAGGACGCGCCAGTTCTTGAGATGGGCGAAGCCGTGCTCGACCGGGGCCCGCACCGCGGCCAGTGCTTTGTCGGACAGCTTCTGAGAGGGTGTTTTCTCCCGTCGTTTCGTCCAGGATTGCCGGATTGAGGGCGGTTCAGGGGCCGCGCCAGGTCGGGGTGGATTCCGCGGTCAGGCGGCGTGTCATGAGGTTGATCATTGCGAGGTGGACCATGGCTTCGGAGCGGTGGGGGTGTGCTTCGTAGTCGCGGGCCGGGCGGCGATTTCATGAGCCGGCCCAGGGTGCGTCCAGCGGCGGGGCAGGACTGTGAAACCCCTGGTGGTGGAATCGCGGCGGACGATGTGCATGTCGATGCCGAGGGTCGCGGCGTGCTCGACGAGGTGCTGGCGGTAGCCGCCGTCGACCCAGGTCTTGCGGACGGTGGGATGCTCTGCGGCCACCTTCTCGATGAGGGCCTGGCCGGCGACGGAGTCCTGCACGCTCGCGGCCGTGACCAGTACTGCCACGAGCAGACCGACGGTGTCGATGACGATGCTCCGCTTGCGGCCCACGATCTTCTTGCCCGCGTCGACACCCTGGCCGGCCGCGGGGACGTTGGTGGAGGTCTTGATGCTCTGCGAGTCGATGACGCAGACGGTCGGTTCGGCCTCCCGGCCTTCCTGCCTGCGGACTTGGCGGCTCAGGAGACTGTTGAGCTGATCGAAGACGCCTCCCTCCTGCCAGCGGGCGAAGTAGACGGAGGCGGCGATGCCAGGTCACAAGACGATCCCGGAGTCACCCACCGGAACAGCCGCCGACCGCCCCGACATCCACGGCCGCTTCCTTCTAGAGCGGCTGCGACCGCCGTCCACCAGCCGAGCGTTCCTCCGACTGGTGGACGACTCCGTATCCGCGTGCGAAGCGGTTGGCCTCCGCCGCCGATCCCGTCTGCTGGTGCAGCCAGAACCCGTATGCAGCCGACTCCATCTGCTCATGCGTCAGATACAGCTGCCACCGCCCCGCGCCGCGGTCGGGCACCGCCCTACAGACCTGCTCGACCAGCCCCAGAGCCGGAGGAGTCCTCAACTCTGCCGCCATGCCGACAAACAGCAACGCCCCGCGCATGGCCCATCTTCTGGCCGGGCTGCCGGTGGAGGTCCTCGGACGGTGCGTGCGGACCGGGCGGTGCGCAAGCCGGTCCCGGTGCCCTGGATCTCCGCGCCGCAGGGCAGGCTCCCACCCAAGCAGGGCAAGGAGTTCTGCTGTCACGGCCGAACCGCGGGGTCACCCACCCCCGCTGCCCCCGGCAACCGGGCACCGCCCTGCGCCCCCTCCACCGGTCCCGCGCCCGCGAAGACACGGGCCTGGACATGAGCCAGCGGCAGGCAAGGCAGACAGACAGCGGCCATGCACAAGAACGCCCAGTGCGGAGAGGCGGCGTAGAGGGGGCCGGTGACAGTGGTGACGGCTGCGACGCCGAGGCTGATCGCGAGGGCCGCGTACAGGCCGTGGGCGGTGGCCCAGAGTTGTCCGGGCACGTGCTCCTGCACAGAGCGGGCGTGTGCGATGTGCGTGAGGGCGAAGGTGCCGGCGTGCAGTATTTGCGTCAGGACGACGATCGTCACCGGGACCGGCGCCGCGAGCAGGCCCCAGCGCAGGAGGGAGATCCCGGCGGCCATCGCGAAGAGCACGGGGACGGAGCGCCGGCCGAGGAGCCGTCCCGCGTACTTGAACAGCAGCAGCTCGCATGCGACGGCGAGGGCCAGCATCAGGCTGACCTCGACGCTGGACACGCCGAGCGTGTGGAAGTACTCGGCCCCGAAGGCGTAGTACGCGGCGTGCGCGCCCTGGAGCAGGACCGAGTTGCCGAGCGCGAGGGCGTAACCGGGCTGGCGCAGCAGACGGCGCCGCCCGCCGCCCGCTATGGCGGTACGGCCCTCGGGGAATGTGGTGGGCCGCACCAGGTCGGCCAGCGCCATCACGGAGCACCCCACGACAAAGACGTACACGAGCGCCGTATCGCCGAACTGCCGCTCGATGCCCCCGGAGATGCCGAGTCCGACGATGAACCCCGCCGATCCGAAGTAGCGGACGCTGCCGTAGTCCACGTGGCCGTCCGCCGTACCGATGGTGGCCAGCGTCTCGCTGAGCGGCATCAACAGCGGGTAGGCCATGCCGACCAGTACCGACACTGCGATCATTGGCCCGAACCCCGGGTCGGTCAGATACAGGGTGCTCAGACCCGCCGACGTCCATACCAACACTCTGGACAGCCGCCGCAGCGAGGTCAGTCGGCACAGCAGCGGATAGAGGAAGGCGATGGAGAACGACCGCGCGACCAGCCCCACGGTCACCACCATTGTGACCTGAGTGGCCCGGAAGCCTGACGCCAGCAGCCAGACGCCCCAGTAGGAGAGGTACGAACTCCAGGTCAGGAAGAACAGGAAGAAGCGGGCGGACAGCCAGACTCGTAACGGCACCTCGGGCCTTTCGGTGATCGGCGGTCGGCGGTGCTCAGGCCCGCTCGGCCGCCTCGGAGACGGCCTTCGTCACTGTGAACGCCGCCCTCTCGCACTGCTGCGCGGTGACGTTCAGATGTGTCACCAGCCGCACCCTCGTCGGCGTCATCACGGAGACCCTGACCCCGGCGGCCGCGCAGGCTGCCTGAACCCTACCCACGTCGGGTACCTGCACGAACACGATATTGGTCTCAGGTGTGCCCACGTCCAGGCCGCTGTCGTTCAGCACAGCGGCGATCATCCGTGCGTTCTCGTGGTCCACAGCCATGCGCTCAACGTGGTTCTCGAAAGCGTGGATGGCAGCCGCGGCCAGGATCCCGCTCTGCCGCATCGACCCGCCCATCCGGTGGCGCATCGTCCGTGCCTCCTCCAGCCGGTCGGCGTCGAGAAGAAGGACCGTGCCGGCCGGGGCTCCCAGCCCTTTGGAGACACAGAGGGAGAGCGTGTCGAAGCAGGCGCCGTACGCGTCGCCTGAAGGGTCTCCAGCGGATAGACCACGCCTCCGCCGGCGTTGTGGGTGTTCTCCACAGCGACCGCCCTGGTGCCGGTGCCGTAGGGGGTGGTCGGCCGGATCATCCGGGCCAGTACGGCGGGGTCGAGCAGCCCGTTTTCGGACACGGTCGTGCGGGTCAGGATGCCGCCGTGCCAGGCGACGCCTCCGTCCTCGTAGAGGAGGAAGTGCGAGTCGGCGTCCGCCAGCAACTCCTGCCCGGGCGGCACCAGCAGCCGCAGGCCGAGCTGGTTTCCCATGACTCCGCTGGGCAGGAACAGGCCCGCGCTGAACCCGAAGGCGTCCGCGAGCATCTGCTCCAGGCGGATCACGGTGGGGTCCTCGCCCAGGGTGTCGTCGCCGACCTCGGCTGCCGCCATGGCGGCCCGCATCGCGGCAGTGGGCTTGGTGACGGTGTCGCTGCGCAGGTCGATGATCTCGTCGGGCACGGGTGTCTCCCACGGGTTGGTGGAACAGGTGTCGGGCAGGCTGTGGGCGAGGCGGGTCAGACGGTCCGACAGGACATCGAAGAAGACATCAGGCCCGTCGCGAAAGTAGAAGTGGCCACCAGCCAGGATCCGCACCTCGCACGGGCCGGTCGTGTGGTGCCGCCATTCGCCGAGCCGGTCCTCGTCCTCCCAGTCCCGCGCACCGCCCAGCACCAGCACCGGGCAGCCCAGCGGTGCCTTAGTACTGCAACGGTGCTTGCCGTGACTGCTGGCCAGCTCGTTCGTTGGTGTGGTTATGGGTGGGGACCTTGCTGAAGTCAGGTTGTGGGCCGGAGAGCTGGACGTACTGCATGAGCGGTTCGTGCACCGGTTCAACCGGGAGGAGCCGCGTCAGTCGGCGCTTGCTTATATGCGGGGGCTGGTTGCGCCGCTGGAGCGGAAGAACGGCTGGACGCTGGCGGAGGAGGCCGGTCACGCGGGCCCCGATCGCATCCACCGGCTGCTGAACCGGATCGAGTGGGATGCCGACGAGGTCCTGGACGACGTACGCGACTACGTGGTGGAACACCTCGGAGACCGGGACGCCGTCCTGATCGTCGATGACACCGGCTTTTTGAAGAAGGGCATCCGCTCGGCCGGCGTGCAAAGGCAGTACTCCGGAACCGCCGGCCGCACCGAGAACAGCCAGATCGGTGTGTTCCTCGCCTACGCCACCGGCCGTGGACGCACTCTGATCGACCGCCGTCTGTATCTGCCCACCTCCTGGACGGACGACCGGGCCCGCTGTCGCCGGGCCGGCATCGACGACAGTGTCGCTTTCGAGACGAAGGTGGCCATGGCCAAGGCGATGGTCCGCCGGGCCATCGCCGACAAGGTCCCGTTCAGCTGGGTGACGGCGGACGCCGCCTACGGCTACAGCAAGGGGTGGCGGTTCGAGCTGGAGCAGGCCGATGTCTTCCACGTCATGGCCACCACCCGGCACGACACCGTCGTCACCCGCTGGTCCATCGATCACCCCGTCCACGACCTGTTTCCCGGCCTGCCACGGCAGAAATGGAAACGCCGTTCCTGCGGTGAAGGAGCCCATGGCCGGCGGATCTTCGACTGGGCCCGCGTCGAGGTGAGGCCCTGGCACCGGGAGGACCGCCGGCACTGGGTTCTCGCCCGCCGCAGTGTCAGCAGGCCCGAGGAGACCTCCTACTACGTCGCCTACTGTCCCGCCGACACGACGCTGGACGAGCTGATCCGCATCGCGGGCAGCCGATGGGCAGTCGAGGAATGCTTCCAGACCGCCAAGCAGGAATGCGGCCTGGACGACTACCAGGTCCGCCGCTACCCGGGCTGGCACCGCCACATGACCCTGGCCATGGCCGCCCACGCCTGCCTGACCGTCCTGCGGGCCCGCCAGCTGGACACGGACAAAGCAGAAACGGATCCTCCCAGCCCATCCACCTCAGCCTCGCCGAAATCCGACGCCTGATCCACCGCCTCACCGACCGCCGGCCAGCACCGGTCGAGCACATTCTGCGATGGTCAACGTGGCGTCGGCGACGCCAATATCAAGCCCGCCTGAGTCACTACAAACGACGCGGACACAGCCCCTGAAACCTGCCCAGCACTCAGAACAAGCACCGTTGCAGTACTAAGGCATCAACCCGCCCAGTCACATGACCTATCGGACAGGCCCTAGTTGTATTGACCCGCAGCGTTGTTGACACGGCTGATCGGTGGCCGGCCGCCGAGTGCGGTGTGGCAGCGGCGGTGGCTGTAGGCGTGCAGGAAGTCTGCCAGGGCTGCGGTGCGTTCGGTGTTGCTGGTGTAGGGCCGCAGGTAGGCCCATTCTGCCTCGCAGGTGGTGGCGGATGCCTCGGCCCCGGAGCTGGTGAACCGCCTTCAAGTGGATCCTGCGACGCATCGGGCTGGACGCCGACCCCCGAGCAATGACCGCCCCGCTGATCGAGCGGCGCGGGCCCGGAGCGCGGGAGGGCCGGGGGGCCTGTGCCCTCCCGCGCTACCGGCCCTGCAGCACAGGTCAGGAGAGGCTCCACTGCTGGCTGGTCGCGCCGGTGCCCGTCTCCTGGTCCACCGCCGCGCCCTGGGTGCTCGACCCGGCGACGCCGATGTCCAGGTCACTGCCCACCCCGGCGAGCAAGTATGTGCTGCCGGTGTAGCTGCCGACCAGATCCAGGAACCACTGCTGGTTGGTCCCGCCGTTGCAGGTCCACTGCTCCAACTGCACGCCGGTGTCGGTCGACTGGCTCGGCACATCCAGGCACAGGCCACTCTTCACGCTCTTGAGCGTGTAGACGTTGTCCGTCACCTTCGTGAGGGTCCACTGCTGATTGGTGCCGCCGGTGGACGGCCACTGGATGATCTTGGCGCCGGTCGAGGTGGAGGACCCGGAGACGTCCATCAGCATCGTGCTGCCGACGTTCTTGAGGGTGTGGGTCCCGGCCGTGGGGATTCCGCTGTTCGGCGTCCAGGTGCCCGCGGACGTGTCAAGGGACCAGGTGGGGTACTGGCCGACGTTCACCGTCGTGCCCCTGATGGTCAGCGGCAGCCAGATCAGTTTCGACGAGCCGAGGTCGGAGGTGTTCCAGCGGTCGCCGGCGTAGATGTAGGTGGTGCCGGAGGCGCCCTGGACGGTGATGACGTTCGCCGTCTGGCTGCCGTAGGTGTGGGTGCCGGGGGCGGCGAAGTTCCGGAAGGACGACCACGGGCCGCTCAGGGAGGTGGCGGTGGCGTAGATGTTGTCGTTCAGGCTCCAGCCCGTCAGGTGGGAGCCGAACACGTAGTAGGTGCCGTCCTTCTTGATCATGGCGGGTGCCTCGACGCTGCTGCTGCCGCTGCCGCCGAGTATCGTCACCGCGCTGTCCACGGACAGGTAGTCGGCGGACAGTTTGTCGATGCGCAGGCCGTTGTTGCGGTCCTCGCTCAGCAGATAGGCGGTGCCGTCGGTGTCCTGGAACAGACCGAGGTCACGGCTGAGGTTGCCCAGTGGCCGGAAGCTTCCCCGGTAGGTGTAGGGCCCGCACGGAGTGCTGCTGGTCGCCACGCCGACCTTGGCCTCCGAGTAGTTCGTGCTGTCGATGTGCATGTACATCACGTACGTGCTGGTCGACTTGTTGTAGATGACCTTGGGCCGCTCCACGACGCGGCTTGGCCCCAGGTCGCCGCTGCTCTGCCGGCTCAGGGCCTGGCCCTGGTAGCTCCAGTCGGCGAGATTGGCCGAGGTGTAGCAGGTGATGTCCTGGAAGGACGTGTCCGACGAGGTCTCGCCGGTCTTGTCCTCGCCGAAGCCGTACCAGGTGTCTCCCACCTTGATGATGCCGAGGCCGTGCAGCTGGAGGGTGTTGCCGTCCTGGTCGGTGCGTGCGGCGCCCGTGGTGAACGACACTGTGGCGGCGTGTGCCTCGGTCGCCGGAAGCAGGAGGGCCGCGACGCCCCCGAGCAGCGCCAGAAAGGCGCTGACGGCTCTGTGCCATCGACCGGCCGGCCGACGAGGTACCCCCTTGGGCATGCTCTTCCCTCTCCGATCCGGAGCAGGCGGGTCCCTGCCGCCTGGCAGAGATCAATAAGAGGGGGGCTCACTCGCGGCGTCAAGAAGCGCGATCGATTTTGTTCGTTCTTGACCCACATCCGCTCTGTCCGATATTTCGGCCATCCGTCCTGTGTGTATCGGGGGTTGACCTTTCGGTCGATGAGACGCTAGAACTTCGGCGCAGTCGAAATCTGTCACTTGCTGGTCGGGTTTGTTTGAATCGATGTGCTGCCGCGAGGAGGGTCGCCGTGACCGTCCCAGTACACCGGGAATCCTCCCGCCGCGGGATACCCGGAGGCGCGCCGCCGCCGTCACCGCGGCGGCCGCGCCGTGCGGCGCGGCCGAGGGCGCCGACGCCTCGGCCACCGCCACCTCGCCCGACGGCACCACCATCATCACGATGTCACTGACCGGCGGTGCGCTGACGTGGTCGGCCGAACGCGACGGCGCGACGGTGGCCGACGCCTCGGCCATGGGGGCTGCGTCCGGGCGACGGCACCACCCTCGGCACCGACGCCGTGCCGACGAACTATCAGCACTGGCACGCCGACACCACTTCAGCCCCTGCCGCACACCCGTTGTCGTGAGCACGCAAATCTTCACCTCGGCGGCCACACTGCGCGTGGCGATGGCCGCCGCGGGGGCCGGGCCGTGGTCCTGAAGTCGAGCTGAGCACCCATTGCAGGTGAACAGCCGTCGGAACGGGGGCCACTTCCTGCGGGGTGTCCGTCCGACTGGTGTCCGCCCCTGTGGATCAGGAGGAAGCAGACGCGAACCCGGCCGCGGGGAAGGCCCCGGACCTCGTCAACCGCCACTTCAGGTGCGGGAGCGCGGGGTCATGACGCCCCCGTCGTCACCGTCGTCGTTCTCGTGACGGACCGAATCGCCATGGTCCTCGTCGTCGCCGTCTTTCGGGTCGGCGGAGGAGGACGCCACGGGGTTCCGTGCGGGCTGGCCGGACGGCGAGGGGAGGCCGAACTCCCCGGGAACAGGTGGGTGCAGAGTCACCCAGGGCCGCCGCACCGGTCACGGCGGCGACGGCGGTCAGCCCGCATCCGCCGCCGTTCGACCCAGTGGCCGGCCTGTGAGGCAAGCGCCCGGTCATCAACCAGATGCTTAATTGCAAAATTTTGCAATTCATTAGATGCTGTGCTGGCTGTGTCCGCAGGTTGGACCCCACGCGGGGCGGGCGCAGCCTTCTGCACCTGCCCCGTGTGGGGCGCCGTCGGGGAAGTCGAGGGGCCGTGTCCGTTCCGCTGTACCAGGCCAAGGCCGAGTTCTTCCGGTTGCTGGGGCATCCGGTACGGATACGGGTGCTGGAGCTCTTGCAGGGCGGGCCCATGCCGGTACGTGATCTGCTCGCGGAGATCGAGGTGGAGCCCTCCGGTCTGTCGCAGCAGCTGGCGGTGCTGCGTCGCGCGGGCATCGTCACCTCCCGGCGGGACGGCTCGACCGTGGTCTATGCCCTCGCGAGCGGGGACGTCGCCGACCTGATGCAGGCCGCCCGCCGGATCCTGACCGAGATGCTCACCGGGCGGAACGAGCTGCTGGCCGAGCTGCGAGAAGCCGAGGTCGGCGCATGAGGGGCACCTCCCTCGGCCGGATCCGGGCCCGGCTCACCGAACTACTGCCCGGCCGTACCGATCTGGCGGAGATACGCCGGGATCCGCGCCGGGACCTGCTGGCCGGTCTCACGGTGGCGGTCGTCGCGCTGCCGCTCGCACTCGGTTTCGGCGTCTCCTCAGGGCTCGGCGCCGAGGCGGGACTGGCGACCGCGGTGGTCGCCGGTGCGCTCGCGGCGGCCTTCGGCGGGTCGAATCTGCAGGTGTCCGGGCCGACCGGAGCGATGACGGTGGTACTGGTGCCGATCGTCGCCGAGCACGGGCCCGGCGGGGTGCTGACCGTGGGACTGATGGCGGGCCTGATGCTTGTAGCGCTGGCGGTGCTGCGGGCCGGCAAGTACATGCAGTACGTGCCCGCACCCGTCGTCGAGGGCTTCACTCTTGGCATCGCCTGCGTCATCGGCCTGCAGCAGATTCCGAACGCCCTCGGCGTGCCCAAGCCCGAGGGCGACCGCGTCCTCGTGGTGACCTGGCACGCGCTGGAGGAGTTCGCGAAGAACCCGAACTGGACCGCTGTGGCCTTCGCCCTGGCCGTCGCCACCGTCATGCTGACCGGGGCCCGCCTGCGGCCCATGATCCCCTTCTCCCTTCTCGCCGTGATCGCGGCCACGGTCGTGGCCCAGCTCTTCGGCCTGGACGCGGCGAAGCCGATCGGTGACCTGCCGTCCGGTCTGCCGGCTCCCTCGCTCGCCTTCCTGGACCCGGGGGCACTCGGCTCACTGCTCGCCCCGGCGCTCGCCGTCGCGGCGCTGGCCGCCCTGGAATCCCTGCTGTCGGCCTCGGTCGCCGACGGCATGACGGTCGGCCAGAAGCACGACCCCGACCGTGAGCTGTTCGGGCAGGGCCTGGCCAATATCGCCGCCCCGCTGTTCGGCGGTGTCCCGGCCACCGGTGCGATCGCCCGCACCGCGGTCAACGTCCGCACCGGCGCGAGCTCCCGGCTCGCCTCCCTGGTTCACGCCGCGGTCCTCGCCGTGATCGTCTTCGCGGCGGCCCCCCTCGTCTCCAGGATCCCGCTGGCCGCGCTGGCGGGTGTGCTGCTGGCCACCGCGATCCGTATGGTCGAGGTGGGCTCGCTGAGGGCGATGGCGAAGGCCACCCGCTCTGACGCGCTGATCCTCGTGCTCACCTCCGCCGCCACGCTCGCCCTCGACCTCGTGTACGCCGTGATCATCGGCCTCGTCGTCGCGGCAGCCCTCGCCCTGCGTGCGGTCGCCAGGCAGGCCCGCCTCGAAGAGGTCCCCCTCGACCGCGGCGACCACAGCGCCGAGGAGCACGCACTGCTGGCCGAGCACATCGTGGCGTACCGGATCGACGGGCCGCTGTTCTTCGCCGCCGCGCACCGCTTCCTGCTGGAGTTGGCCGAGGTCGCCGACGTACGCGTGCTCATCCTGCGCATGTCCCGGGTGACGACCGTCGACGCCACCGGTGCCCTCGTCCTCAAAGACGTGGTGGAGAAGCTGAACCGGCGCGGCATCGTGGTGATGACCTCCGGCATACGCCCCGGCCAGCACCAGGTACTGGAGTCCGTCGGGGCCCTGGAGCTGCTGTGTCCGGAGGGACGTGAGTACGCCACCACCCCGGAGGCGATCCAGGCTGCGCGCACCCGTCTGGAGTGCGCCGGACTGATGCCGTCCCTGACCGCCCACAAGTCCCGGCCCGTCAGCGAGCACACAGAGGAAACCGTCGGATGAGCACTGCGCCCGCATCCCTGCCCATGGCCGAAGTCTCCGGTGCCGAGGCCCTGTGGCTGCCGGAGGGCAGCACGCTGGGGCGGCCGGTGCACACGCAGCGGGACCGGACCCTCATCGGGCCCGGTCGGCACCCGTGGGAGTACGGGCGGCTGATCGTACGTACGCCCGCGCCGACCGCCGCCGTGCCGGAGACGGCGACCTACCACGAGGAAGAACCGGGCACGGAGACCGGCATCGGCCGGACGGTCACCGTCGCCGGTCCCGTCCACGTGATCCCCGATCCCGACGAGGCCACGCTCCTCCCCTGCCTCAAGGGCACGGGAGGTGTCCCCGTCCAGCGCAAGCTCACAGGCTGGACCCACGGGCCCCACGACACCTTGCTGCGCCTCCACCCCAGGACGGTGAGCGGATTCCGCCTCGCCCGTGCGGAGACGTGATGAGCCCCAGGCTCGAAGCCCTGCCCCACCGGCGCGTGCTGACCCTGCCGACGACGCCGTCCGCGGTCCGAACAGCCCGGGAGACCGCCGAGCGGTCCCTGACCGAATGGGGCATAAACCCGCGCCACCCGGCCATCGGCCCCGCTCTGCTGATTCTGAGCGAGCTGGTCACCAACAGCGTCCGGCATGCCGCGGTGCTCTCCCCGCAGATGACCGTCATCTACGCGGCCGGGGAGGACTGCCTGGCCCTCGCCGTCCACGACCGCCACCCCTACCAGCCGCTGCTCTACGGGGCGATCGGCGGTCCCGGCACCGGGACCCGCGGTCTTGCCATCGTCATGGAACTCACCCTCGGCCTGGGCGGCACCGCGGTCGTCCGAGGCGACGCCGACGGCCGAGGCAAGAGCATCTGGATCACCCTCCCGCTGTGACCGGCGGTGAGATTCCGACCTGCGACCCGTGCAAGGAAGTGCACCGTCATGATCATCGAGTGGCGTCACTCAGTGGAAGAAGGCTTTGACGTCCTCTCCACCAGCGGCTGTCCGGGCCCGGACACCGAGGACACGGATGCCCTTCTCAGGGCGGGCCGCACCCGAGGGGCCCCCACTCGAACCGGTAGGCCTGGTGGCTCGGCGCGGATTCGGTGTAGTCGGTTGCGTGGGTGAGGATGGGCCGCATGTCTGTGACGAGTGGGCGGATGCGATGCGCCGAGGTCCGGTCGACGGTGCCGTGCTGCTGCGGGGAGGAGACGGCCCGGTGACTACGCCGCTGTACCAACTGAAGGCCGAGTTCTTCAAGACGCTCGGGCATCCGGCACGCATCCGGGTCCTGGAGCTGTTGAGCATACGAGAGCACGCAGTCGCGGAGATGCTGCCCGAAGTGAGCATCGAGCCCGCTCACCTCTCCCAGCAACTCGCGGTGCTGCGGCGGGCGAACCTGGTCGTGACGCGCAGGGAAGGCTCCACGGTGTACTACTCGCTGACGAGCCCGCACGTCGCCGAGCTCCTGCGGGTCGCCCGCACCATTCTCTCCGGTGTGCTGACCGGCCAGGCCGAACTCCTCGCCGACCTCCAGGCCGCCCAGGTGCGGGGCAAGCCGCCGTCCTAAGAGCTGTCCCGTAACCCATGAGGCTGAGGGTCATGCTGTGTCAGGGTCGGTGCCGATGGCACCGGCCGAGCGAAGCGAACGCCCGAGGTCTCCGGTGAGGATGCGGGGGTGTCGCCGCCACCACCACAGCTCCGGGCCGGGCAGTCTGTGGAACTGGTCGAGTGTTTGGCCGTCGTCGTCGACGGTCGCGGCCTTGTACCGGTCGTCCAGAGCTTTGATCTTCGGGCTCCAGAGCTGGACGATGTGTTCGTCCAGCAGGAGCCACGCCTCGTGCAGCCAGTTTCGGCAGTAGAGGTCGTTGGTGTACTCGTAGATGTCGTCGCCGTAGCCGCGCTCGATGACGCTCACCAGGGCGGCCCACGCGTTCACCCTTCAGCGACCGTGAATGCCGTCCGCCGGCCGCGCTGGTGCAACAGCTCCCCCACCTCGGTTTCCGTAGCCACGGGCGTGAGGCTCTCACGCCGAATCCGGCCGGGCGAGCGAGATATGTGCCGCCAGGGACTGCGGGTCCTGGAGCATGATCAAGGTGAGACGATCTCGCCGTGGCTGGTGTGATCACGGTGTCGGAAGCCTCCTGGATAGCCCCGTTCACCGGCCTGAGCCTGCGACAGTTCGCGGAGCTCGTAACCGCGTTGCGGCGGGAGGGAACCAACACGGTGCGCAGAGGTCGCCCTTGGGGGCTGCCGCTGGAGCACACGGTCTTGCTGGTGGCCGCGTACTGGCGGACGAACCTCACCCTGCGGCAGCTCGCCCCGCTGTTCGGGGTGCCCAAGTCCGCCGCGGACCGGATGATCGCGCACCTCGGGCCATCACTCGCCCTGCAGCCTCGCAAGAGGTTCCGAAAGGACACCGTGCTGATCGTCGACGGCACCCTGGTCCCCACCCGTGACCACACGATCGCCGAGCAGTCGAAGAACTACAGGTACTCCACCAACCACCAGGTCGTCATCGACGCCGACACCCGTCTGGTCGTCGCAGTCGGCCGGCCGGTCCCGGGGAACCGCAACGACTGCAAGGCATGGGAGCTGTCCGGAGCGAAGGAGGCTATCGGCCGGACTGCCGTGATCGCTGACGGCGGCTACCGGGGCACTGGCTTGATCATCCCTCACCGCCGCGACCCTGGCCAGGCCGATCTCCCGAGCTGGAAAGAAGAACACAACGCCTCGCACCGTAAGGTCAGGGCGCGCGTCGAGCACGCCTTCGCCCGGATGAAGAGCTGGAAGATCCTCCGCGACTGCCGCTTGAAAGGCGACGGTGTCCACCACGCCATGCTCGGGATTGCCCGCCTCCACAACCTCGCCCTCGCCGGCTGAACCGAGAGCAGGCAGGCCAGCAAGCACTACCGTGATCAACTACGGGACAGCGCTCAGAGGACTGGGGCGGGCAGTACGACGGCGGCAAGAAGATCAACGGCAGGCGCCGGCACGTCATCACGGACTGCCTGGGCCTGCTGCTGATGGTGCTGGTGTGTGCCGCCGACGTCACCGACGCCAGGCCGCCCGCGTCATGCTGCCCCGTCTGCGGACGCGGTTCGCACGATCACGCTGGTGTGGGCCGACGGCGGCTACACCGGCCGCCTGCCGCCTGGTCACTTGGGCGAAGGAGAAACTCCAGCTCACTCTTGAGATCGTCAAGCGCAGCGACGACATGAAGGGGTTCGTGGTGCTGCCGAGCCATGGGTAGTGGAGCGCACACTGGGGTGGCTGATGCGTTCGCGCCGTCTGGTGCGGGACTTCGAGACGCTGCCCGCTTCCAGCGAGGCGTTCACTTCTCGCAGACCATGCTCAAGAGTCGTCGCCTCGCCCGCCCGGCTTCCCGGCGGCGGCAGGAACGGTCACGGTGGGCTGTCGCAGCGTGAACCGCCCGGACGGCGACACAGCCAGCCGTCCCCGTTCGGCCAGGCGCCTCGCCCTGGACCGTACTCACTCGATCGATCTTCGCCGGCACCAGCTCCAGCCCGCACGCGATCTGCTTCGCCGTCACCCCCTCGCCGCCACCGGAGCCCGACTCCAGCAGCTCGACGATCCGCGGCAGCCGGCCACGCCACCCGCCTACCACCCGTCTCCTGGATGACCCACATCATCGTCTCGTGCCTGGGCTATGGGGTCGGGTGGTACTTCGGCGGCCAGGACGTCGACTCCGAGACATCCGCCTACGCGGTGACCGCTGACGAGCGCTGAAACAGCTAGATGAGAGGTACGGGAGATGGAACGCGTGGGTCCGTGCGCTCTCGGACGCCGACTTGGAGAATCCGCCCGCGGTGGGTCCCGAGCGGTTTCGACGGCGGGGGGACAACTCGGGTGCAGCGAGGGGGACAGCGGAGCCAGGGACTCACTCAGCGAGGGCGGGAAGGCAGGCTCCTTGCACTGTATGTCCCGGCAGCCTCCGGCCGAGGTGCGGGTGATCGGCTCCCAGCCCGTCACCGGCCTCGCCGCCACCGCGACCCTCCTGCTGCGCCGCTACGACGCCGCCGTCACCGCCGCCCAGCCCCTCGCGGCGGCCGCCTGAACCGGCGCCGGGCGGCAGCGAGATCAACTACCTGCTCAGATCCCCTGCCGCGCCCCACCCGGCGGCTGCGCGACGTCTTTGCGCGTCACCGCAAGATGGACGACCAGGCCCAGGATGACCGCGAGGAACAGCGCGCTGGTCACGACGGTGCCCAGGCCGAGGCCGCCGTCGCCGGTCGGCTGGGAGAGGTAGTCGCCGATAGAGGCTCCGAGCGGACGGGTGAGGATGTAGGCGATCCAGAAGCTCCACACCGCGTTCAGCCCCAGCGTGAAGTACGCGACAGCGACGGCGGCGATGGCCAGGGCGAACAGGACCGCCGAGAGCCAATAGCCGAGGTCCATACGCTCGGAGACCAGGTCGCCGGCCGCCGTGCCGAGGGCGAAGGTGAACAGCACGGCCAACCAGTAGAACGACTCACGGCTCGTGGAGTCGATGCTGTGGATCGACAGGGTCCGCTCACGCCGGCACCAGACCACGAACACGACCGCCAGGAGGAGCGCGAAGACCGTGGTGCTCGTCTCCAGCGGTACGCCCATGTTGTCGGTGAGGTTGTCGCTGATCAGGGTGCCGACGACGCTGATCAGAGCGACGGCGAGCCAGTACACGCCTGCGCGGTAGGCGGTCGTACGGAACTGTACGGCCAGGACGACCGCGAGCAGCACGCTCATGAGCACGGACACGCCGGTCAGGCCCAGGCCGGCCTTCTCGTTGAGGAGGTCGGCCGCGGTCTCGCCGACGGTCGTGCACAGGACTTTGATGATCCAGAAATAGGCGGTGACCTCGGGGACCTTGTTCCAGCGCAGACGGTGGGAGGGACGAGCAGAGACACTCGTGCCCGGTTCGGCCTCAGGAGTCTCGGAGAGTTCATAGGTCATGGGCCCAGACGGTGCCAGCGGTTACCTGAACGCATCCTGACTGCCGCGCGGCTTTCCCGACCCACCGGGTCCGGCCTGATCACGATGAGCGCATGCACACCCACGCCGTGTCCTGGCTGCGGCACCGGCTCGGCCGTGCCGTGGTTCTCGCCTACGTACTCTCCGTGTTCCTGCCCGGACCGGGTCTGTGGCTGCGCCGCCCCCATCACTTTCCGCTGACACACCTGACGCTGCACACCGCACCGCTCCTGCTGTCCCTGGTGCTGTTCTCCGCCGGGCTCCAGGTGCCCGTCCGCGCGCTGGGCCGCCTTCTGAAGCACCCGAAGGCGCTGCTCGCCGGACTCGTGCTGCACCTCGCCATCCCGCTGGCGGTCGTGCCGTTCGTCGCCTTCCTGCTGCGGCGCACCCCCGACACCGACGGCGGCAGCGGACTGCTCACCTCGATGATCCTCGTCGTGGCGATGCCCGTCGCCGCCGGGGCCACCGTATGGACCGGCAAGGGCGACGGCGACCAGCCGACGATGGTGGGCCTCGTCCTGGCCTCCACCCTCCTCAGCCCGCTCAGCACCCCCTTGCTGCTGGAGACCTTGGCGCCGCTGCTGAGTGGCGGCTATGGGCAGGTACTCGTCGACACCGGCAGGCTGGCCCACGGGGGGTTCGGCCTGGCCACCGTGGTCCTGCCCTGCGCGGCGGGCCTCCTGGGCACGCTCGCCCTGCCAGCGCGGTGGCTGCGCCGTCTCCAAGTGACGGTGACGCCCCTGGCCCTGACCGGCTCGCTGTTCCTGACCTATGTCAACGCCAGCGGCGCCCTCGGCTCCGTCCTCACCCGGCCCCGCCCGCTGCTGTTCGCCGCCGCCCTGGCCGTGGCCACTCTCGTCTGCCTGCTCTCCTTCGCCCTCGGGCGGGCCGCCGCCCGCATCCTGAGGCTGAAGGCAGGTACCGCCTCGTCGCTGACGCTCGCCTGCGGCATGAACAACAGCAGCGCGAGCGCGGTCCTGATCACCGCGTCCCTGCCCGACAAACCGCACCTGCTGCTGCCGGTCCTCACCTACGGGCTGCTGCAGAAGACCGCCGCGAACCGGATCGTCACCCGCCTCCAGCGGGATTCCGCTCCCCCGGCAGGCCCCTGAACCATGCTCAGCCGCCGCCCGCCGGGCCGGCCGACCGCGCCGAAGGACAGCTTCTTCGTCGCCAACGCCGCCTACGTGGCGAAGGCGACCGGCAGCGATGCGGTCGGTGCCTTCCTTCTCGACACTGGCGGCAATCACCAGAAGCAGATCGCCGCGCATCTCCGGGACCAGCTGGGCACTGGCGCCACGGTCACCGACCTCACGCAGACGCGCGGCACGGTCGGCACCGGTCTGACCTCAGTCGACCTGGCTGCGCTCACCCGGATCGAGCTGGCCTTCGTGGTGCTGCTGGCGGCCGGGGCGGGAGGGCTCGTCCTCGCCGTGGGGCTGGCCGGGCGCCGCCGTGCCTTCGCCGTCGCCACGGGCCTCGGCGCGAAGAGCGGCCAGTTGCGCGGCATGGTCCTCACCGAGGCCCTGCTCCTGACCGCCGGCGGTCTGGCAGGCGGCGCCCTCATCGGCTGGGCCGTGTCGGAGATGCTCGTGAAGGTCTTGACGGGAGTCTTCGGTCCGCCGCCCGCGAGCCTGTCGGTGCCGGGCGGCTATCTGGCCCTGACCGCGGGCGTGGCCGTCGTCGCCGTACTGGCCGCCGCGCTGAACGGCATCCGAAGCGCCGGCCGGCCCGCCGTGGAGGAACTGCGTGACCTGTGAGCAGGCGGGAGCGGGCGGGCCGAGTGCGCTGGAACTCTGACGGACAGGGAGGTTGTCCGGCCTTCCCCCCATCGCTCGTCGGTTCAGTCCGCGTTGGGCCGGGCGAGGCCCTGGTCGTAGGCGAAGATCACGGCCTGGATGCGGTCGCGGGCGCCGATCTTGGCCAGGACGCGGCCGACGTGGGTCTTGACGGTGGACTCGGACAGGACGAGCCGGGCGGCGATCTCACCGTTGGTCCAGCCCTTGCCGACGGCGACGAGGATCTCGCGCTCGCGGTCGGTGAGGGAGCCGAGTCCCGGGTCCTCGGGTGACTGCGCGCGGTGGGCGGGGACGTAGCGGGCGTACTCGTCCAGGAGGCGGCGGGTGAGGGCGGGCGCGATGACGGCGTCGCCGGAGGCGACCGCCCGGATGCCGGCGAGGAGCTCCTCGGGACGCGCGTCCTTGAGGAGGAAGCCGCTGGCGCCGGCCCGGATGGCGGCGTGGACGTACTCGTCCAGGTCGAAGGTGGTGAGCACGAGGACGCGCGAGCGGCCGCCGGCGGCGACGATGCGGCGGGTGGCCTCGATGCCGTCCATGCCCGGCATCCGGACGTCCATCAGGACGACGTCCGGGCGCAGTTCGGCGGCCTTGCGGACGGCCTCGGCGCCGTGGGCGGCCTCACCGACGACGTCGGTCTCGGGGACGGAGTCCAGGAGGATGTGGAAGCCGTAGCGTTGCAGGGGCTGGTCGTCCACGATGAGCACGGTGGTCATCGGGCACCACCTCTGTGGGGCGTGAGGTCGAGGACGGCCTCGACGCTCCATCCTCCGCCGCCCGTCGGCCCCGCGCTGACGGTTCCTCCGTACAGAGCCGCTCGTTCCCGCATGCCCACCAGTCCGTGTCCTTCCTCGTCCGGCGGTCCGGACGGTGTGACCGGGCCGCTGTCCTGGACCCGGATGGTCAGCCGACTGTCCTCGACGAGGATCGCCAAGCGCACCCGGGTGTCGGTGTCAGCGTGCTTCAGGGTGTTGGTGAGGGCTTCCTGGACGATGCGGTACACCGTCAGCTGCACCCCGCCGTCCAGGGCGTCCACGTCGCCGGAGGTCCGGTAGACGACCTCCAGTCCGGCGGCGCGCACCTTGGCGCACAGTGCGCCGATGTCCACGATGCCGGGCTGCGGGCTGAGCTCGGGCCCGCCCGGCCGGCCGCCGGCGGCCTCACGCAGCACACCGAGTACGCGCCGCAGCTCGCCGAGAGCCTGTCGGCCTGTGTCGCCGATGAGCTGCAGGGCCTCCTTGCCCCGTTCGGGAGCGATGTCGGTGGCGTAGGCGCCCGCGTCGGCGAGCGTGATGATGACGGACAGGTTGTGGCCGACGATGTCGTGCATCTCGCGGGCGACCCGGGTGCGTTCGGTGGCCGTGGCCAGCCTGCTGCGCTGGTCGCGCTCGATCTCCAGCCGGGCTGCCCGTTCCCGCAGTCCGGCGAGCTGGGCCCGGCGGATGCGGACCATCAGGCCGAGCGCGAGGGCCGCCGTTGCCGTGCTCAGCAGGAAGAACAGCGCGTCCCAGACGGAGACGGCCGACGACACGCGTACGGCGACCAGCGCCATGGCACCCGCCATGGCCGCACAGGCCCACGGCAGCTGCCGCAGCCGTCCGTGCAGGGCCAGGCTGTACAGGGCGACGAAGAGGGCGACGTCGGCGCGCAGCGCGGCGCCCAGGGACCACTGGAGGACGAACACCGCCGTGATGGCGGCGAAGGCCACCGCGGGTCTGCGCCGCCGCCACAGCAGGGGCAGTACCAGTCCGGTCTGCAGCGCCAACATTCCCGCGACGGGCAGCTGGGTGAAGACGAGCCGGAACCGGCGCGGGCCGTCGCCGTCCCCGTCGTCCACCCTGCCGTGGAGCAGGTCGGGCAGGCAGAACATCAGGAAGACCAGGGCCACAACCGCAGTGTCCAGCACCCACGGATGGGCCCGGTCGGCCTGCCGCAACCGCTGGCCGCCCCGGGACAGACGGGCGACCAGCGGCCCCATCCCGCTGATCTCATCGGTGGTCACGGACGTCACCTGTCCATGGTGCGGGCGTCAGACGTCGCTGCGCACGAGCCGGTACGCCGCGCCGCCCAGCGCCAGCGCCGTCCAGCAGAGGAAGACCAGCAGTCCGGCGCCCGGCGACAGGGTCGTGGAGTCGTGCGTGAGGGCGAACATCGCCTCTCCCGCGTTGGACGGCAGGTAGGGGCTGATGTCGTCCTGCCAGGAGCTCGGCAGCAGGGAGATCAGTCCCGGGATCAGCATGAGGGCGGCCACCAGCACCGAGATCCCGCCGGCCACCGACCGCAGCAGCGCGCCCAGGGCGGTGCCGATCACCCCGACCAGGCCGAGGTAGAGCCCCGCGCCCAGCAGGCTCCGCAGGACGCCCGCGTGCGAAAGACTCATGGCCGCGGGCGTGCCCGAGACGATGCCGCTCCCGATCAGGAAGGCGACGAACCCGCCCAGTGTCCCCACGGCCAGCGCGACCAGCCCGAATACGGCCGCCTTGGACCAGAGCACGGGTAGCCGGCGGGGAACCGCGGCGAGCGTGGAGCGGATCATGCCGGTCGAGTACTCGCCGGCCGTGACCAGTACGCCGAGCACTCCCAGGGCCAGCTGGGCGAAGTTCGTACCGAAGAGGGACAGGCTCACGGCCGTCGAATCGGCAAAGTCCCGGTCCATGTGGCCGGAGTCGATCCCCGACTTGTAGCGGCTCGCGGAGATCAGCCCGAAGGCCACCAGGAACAAAAGGCCCAGCCCCAGGGTGATCCACGTCGAGCGCAGGGACCACAGCTTGGCCCATTCGGAGGAGAGTACGCGCCGGCCGGTCACCCGGTAGGCGGGGCGGGCGGGGGCGGTCCGGGGTTCCTCTGCGGTCGCGGTGAGGGTGCTCATGCGGGCCTCCCGAGGGTCTCGGTCGCGGTCGTGGAGCCGTGGTACTCCACGGCATCCCTGGTCAGGTCCATGAATGCCTCCTCCAGTGACACGGTCCGGGCGCTCAGCTCGAACAGCGTGATCCCGTGCTCGGCCGCCCTCAGTCCGATCTCGCGGGCGGTCAGCCCGGTCACCTGCAGCTCCTCGGAGCCGATCCTGCCGGTGACGTCGACGCCCGGCCCCGCCAGCACGTCCCGCAGCCGCTCCGGGTCCTGCGTCGCCACCTTCACCGTGTCGCCGCCGGCCTCGCGAATCAGGTCCGCCACGGTCGTGTCGGCCAGCAGCCGCCCGCGCCCCACGATGATCAGGTGGTCCGCCACCAAGGCCATCTCGCTCATCAGGTGCGAGGACACGAACACCGTCCGTCCCTCGTCGGCGAGGGCCTTCAGCAGGTTGCGGATCCAGAGGACACCCTCCGGGTCCAGCCCGTTGACCGGCTCGTCCAGCATCACCGTCTGCGGATCGCCCAGCAGCGCCGCCGCGATGCCCAGCCGCTGGCCCATCCCGAGAGAGAAGGCACCTGCCCGCTTCTTCGCCACACTGCCCAGTCCGGCGAGGTCGATGACCTCGTCGACCCGGCGGCCCGGAATGCCATGGGTCAGCGCGAGTGCCCTGAGGTGGTTGTACGCCGAGCGGCCCGGGTGGATCGACTTCGCCTCCAGCAGGGCGCCGACCTCCTGCAGCGGTGCCTGGTGGCGGGCGTAGTGGTGGCCGTTCACGGTGACGGAGCCGCTCGTCGGGGCGTCGAGGCCCACGATCATGCGCATGGTCGTGGACTTGCCCGCGCCGTTGGGCCCCAGGAAGCCGGTCACCGTGCCCGGCTTCACGACGAAGTCCAGCCCCTCGACGGCCGTCTTCTCGCCGTACCTCTTGGTCAACTGCCGTGCGTCGATCATTCGCGTTCTCCCTGTCGGGCTCCGGCGTCCGTCACCTCCGACGCCACACCGGCAACGCTAAGAGCCGAATCACCCCGATCCGGTGGTACCGGGAGGCTGAACCGCGCCGGGCGCGTAGTACCGCGGTACTACGCGACCACCTGCGGTGCCGTCCGTCTCCGTCGGCCCCACGGTGGTGACAGCAGTCGTCCGACCGCTGCGTGGGATGCGCCGCGTCCGTCGCCCCGGCGTCCGCGACGCACTGGGCCCGCTCCGCAATGTCGACCAGGCTCTCGCTGTCCGACGCGGCGTTGGCCAGGCTCGCGCAGCACAGGGTGAGCAGGAGGGCGCCCGCCACGAAGGGCAGGGTGCGGCGCGGGGGAGGCGGGGCGCGCACGCGCTGGGGCACGGCGCCGCCGGTCGCGGCCAGGGCGGCGGGGCGGGACGCGCCGACGGAGGCCAGAGCCGCCCGCCCGACGGCGCGGGCGACGACCCTACGGCTGCCGACGTGGGCCGCGGCCTCCTCGTCGGCCCATCGCTCCAGGACGAACCCGCCCGCCTCGGCCGGCGGTCGCAACAGCGGGTTGGCGGCTGCCGTGAGTCGCCACACGGTCAGGAAGAGGTGGTGGCGGCCGCGGAGATGCGCTCGCTCGTGCGCCAGGAGGGCCTCGCGCTCCGCGTCAGTGAGACAGCGCAGCATCCCCCGGGACACCACGATCCTTCCGGGTGCACCGGGCAGCGCGAACGCCTGCGGCGTGTCGTCGTCGAGCACCGCCAGTTCGGTATCTCCGGGCACCTGGCCGCTTTCCCGCCGGGCCCACAGCAGACGGCGGCCCTGCCGTACGGCGGCCACCCCCAGCGACACGAGCCCCGCCGCCGGCGTCAGGGCGCTGACGGCCGCGACGGCCAGGAAGACCGGGTCCTGCGTGCGAAGCGCGGCCACCGACCAGTGGCGGCACAGGCCGAGCGCATCGCGATCGTCTCGGCGAGCATCGGCGCCGGCCACGACGGCGCCGCCGCCGAACTGGCCCGCCGGCTCACGGCCCACGGCCTCGTCGTCGACCGTTTCGACCTGCTGGATCTGCTGCCGGCCCACATCGGGCGGCTCGGCCCCATATGGCGGCGCAACGGCCGGCTCAGTGCCACGGCGGTGGCAGCCATGGCGACGCAGCCGGTCACCCCGGCCACGACGCACGAGCTCGGGACGACGGGCGACAGCCGCTGGGTCGGGGGCGAGGCCAGGAGCAGTACGACGGCCAACACGAAGCGGACCAGCCCCCCGACCGCGGCCTTGACCGCGAGTGCGGTCGCCGAGCGGGAGGTGGACACCCCGCAGCGGGTGAGGAACCTCAGGTTGACCGCGCTCGCGCCGATCCCCGCGGGCAGCAGGTGGTTGGCGGCGCAGGCCGCGAACTGTGCCGCCACCAGCCGCCCGGCGGGCAGTCGTTCGGCCACCGCTCCTTGTTGGGCGAGCGCCGCGCACACCCAGGTCGCCAAGGCGGCCCCGCCGGCCGCCAGCAGCCAGTTCCGGTCGGCGACGGCGAGCCGGTCGGCACCGGCGTCCACCGTGTGCCGGTGCGCGGCGAGCACCCAGACGGCCGTCACCACCACGGCAGCGGAAACCGCGAGCTGCCAGGGCCGGCTGCGGGCACGGGGCAGAGGTACGCCGGTGGCGCTCACGGCCGCGCTCCCGGTACCGGGGACGGAGCGATGTACACGCGCAGGCCGGCCACCTGGTGCGCGGTCCAGGAGCGGGCGTAGCCGGGCGGGGCGCCGACGGGCGCCACGAGGGTGGCAGTGGGCAAGTGGCGGGCAGTCCGCAGGACTCCGTCCGCGGTGGTGTTCGCGTCGTGGCCACCGGTCGCCGCGGACCGACAGCCCGCGTAGAAGGCGATCGGGACGTAGTTCTCTCCGGTGACCAGGCAGGGCGGGCGTACGCCCAGCCGGTGCAGGCCGGTGGCGACGGCGGCCCACTCGCGGTGGGCGGCCGTGGTGCGCCGCACGGTGTGCTCCAGCACCGTGAACTGCACGGCCAGATGCCCGGCGAGGGCGACGGTCACCACTGTCACGGCCAGCGGCCGGGAAATCCGTCCCGCCGTCCGGACCAGGCGCACCAGCAGATCGGCTAGCGGGACGGCGAGCAGCGCGTAGGCGGGCAGCAGGAAGCGAGGTGCCGCATAGCCGATGAGGAAGAGGTAGGGGAAGGCCGCCGAGGCGGCGCAGGCCAGCGGTACCAGCGTGGCCGCGGTGCGCCGAACGCGGACCGCAGCCACGGCCGCGAGGACGGCGAGCAGCGGCAGGGCGTACCACCACAGGGTCACCGGGAGAGCGGGCGCGGCACCGGTGCACGGGCGGCACAGCGTACGGCCGCCCAGAGTGCGCAGCTGGTCCGCGACGGCGACGTGCCAGCCGAGGCCGCCCTCGATACGGGACGCGTCGGACAGCCGCCGCCCCAGGCCGCCGTAGGAGGCGTACGCCTCGATCACCCACTCGGCCGCCCCGACCGCGAGACCCCCGACCAGCGCTGTCAGCAGCGCGAGGCGCCGCCAGCGCCGTGCCCCCACCATCAGGACGAGCAGGGGCAGCGTCGCCCAGACCGCGTCCGTGGGGCGCATCCAGGCCATCAGGGTCGCGCTCAGGCCCACCCCCCACAGGGCCGTGCGGTCGAAGCGGTTCGCCTGGGCGCGCAGGAAGCACCCCGTGCCGGCCAGAGCGCTGACAGCGACCCAGTAGTTGGGCATGGCCTGCGGGCCGTAGTACAGCGTCACCCACAGGGTGGCGAACAGGGCGCCCGCCGTGGCGAGCACTCGGACGGGGAGGACGCCCCACCAGGCGCGCAGCGCGAGGTAGAGGGCCAGGCCGGAGAGCACGGCCAGGTAGTCGCGCAGCAGGGCGGTGGACGAGGACCAGGCGGCGACCGGCGCCACCAGCAGGGGGACGCCGCGGGCGCGCGGGGCGCTGAAGAACGCGGCCGGCCCGTGGGAGGAGACCTGGCTGACGTAGACCGACTCGTCCCAGCCGAGGCCCATCCCCGGCCGTACGAGAAGGAGTTGGGCCAGGGTGAAGGCGGCGGCCACGGCCGCGAGTGCCATCTCTCCCCGGAACCGCCGAGCGGAGCGGCCGGTTGTCTGCGGGCCGGGCCCGCGCCGGCCGGTCGACGTGGCCTGCGTGCTGTCCATGGCCTGCGGGCCGTCGCGCATCACTCACCCCTCACCCCTACAGCCTGTAGGGCCCTTCAACCCTACAGACTGTAGTGTCTCGCCCCGTACGCCGGGACCGCGAAACACCTACACGCTGTAAGGTTTCAGGCATGGCTGGCACGGGCCCGCGGGGCAGAGCCGAACGGCGTAACGCCGGCGAGTTGGAGAGCGAAGTGCTCGCCGCCCTGTGGGCGAGCGACGAGGCGCTGACTCCGGCGGAGGTCCAGGCCGAAATCGGCGGCGAGCTCGCCTACAACACCGTGCACACCATCCTCAAGCGCCTGTACGACAAGGGGCTCGTCCTGCGGGACGCGGACGGGCGGCGCGGCGCCTACCGGCCTGCCAAGAACGCCGCCGAGCTGACCGCGGAGGCCATGCACGAGGCCCTCGACCGGGGACCGGACCCCATCGCGGCGCTCCAGCAGTTCGTCACCGGACTGAGCGCCGAGGAGGAGCGGGCACTGCGCGACCTGCTGGGGGGAACGGAACGGTGAGGGTCGACGTCTACAGCCCGTTCCTGCTGTCCCTGCTGGGCGCCGCCGACGCCACGGGTGACCTGCTGCGGCTGCTGGAGCCGGCCTTCGCCCGGGGCTGATCGCTCGGCGGGCAGGCTGCGCACCTCGCGGTCCGCCGTCTGGGCCGAAGCAGTCGGCTGTCCGCGCCGGACCGGTCATGGCCCCTCTTCTCCCTGGGCGACCTCGACCTCGTGGTGGAAGTCGACGGCGCCGACTGTTCCGGCGGCGACGGAGAGGACCGTGCAGACCACGAGGAGGAACCCGGTCCAGTGCGTGGCGCGCGAGTGCCCCTTGGAGGGCTGCAGGAGGGCGGTGACGCGTTGCGGAACCGGGCCGGTCGTCGCCGCGGGTGCGAAGCCCGGGCGGGTGGCCGGGGAGGCGTGGCCGGCGAGTGCGGCGCGGGCGATCGCCGTGGCGATCAGACGCCGGTCGCCGATGGCAGTTGCTGCGGCCTCGTCGGCGGCCCGTTCGGCGGCGAGCCGGATGGTGTCGCGGGCGCCGCGCAGGGCGGGGTGGCAGTGGGCGGCGAGTTCGGCAGCGGCCAGGAAATAGTGGTGACCGGCCCGGTTGTGGGCGCGCTCGTGGGCGAACAGGGCCTCGCGTTCGGCAGGTCCCAGGCTGCGCAGCATGGCGGTGGTGACGACGATGCGGTGGGGCCGGCCGGGCAGGGCGTACGCGTCCGGGTGGGGCGAGTCGACGACGCAGAGGTCGCCGGCGGCGGGGCGGCGGTCGGCCTGGGCGCGGGCGCTGCGGAAGGCGCGAGCCTGCAGGAAGGCCGAGCGCGCGAGAGTCCAGACACTGACGGTGAGCACTCCGGTGGCCGTCACAGCAGCGGGGAGGACGAGGTAGTCCGAGGGGGTGCGCAGGGGGTGGACGAGTTCACCGAGAGCGGCGAAGGCGGGCAGCTTGAGCAGTCCGGTCAGGACCAGGGCGCCGAGGGCGGCGACGCAGGCTCCCGCCAGTGCCAGAGCCGAGGCGGTGAGGACCCACAGCGCGGTGGCGGGGACGAGACGGTCGAGGGTCCGGCGGGCCAGCGTCGGCGCGAGGAAGGGCAGGACCAGCGGTACGAGCAGCAGAGCGGTCATCGCTCGTCACCCTCCAGGAGCCGGCGCAGGAGTTTCTCGTCGCCGGGGTTGAGCTGGGCGACGAAACGGGCGAGGACGGTCTCGCGGTCGGTGTCGCGGTCGAGTTCGGTGTGCATGCGCCGGGCGGTCAGGCCGGGAGCGTCCTGCACGGGGAAGTAGGCGTAGCCGCGGCCCTGCCGCTCGCGGCTGACGACGCCCTTCTCGTACAGACGGGTCAGTATCGTCGTCACGGTCGTGCGGGCCAGGCCGGAGCCGAGTCCGGTCTGCACCCGTCCCGGCGTGAGGGGGGCACCGGCGGTCCACAGCACGGCCATGACGGCGGCTTCGAGCTCGCCGGCCGGCCGCCTCTCGTCCCTCGCATCGGTCATGGAACGTTCCTCACTCCACCATCGTCTACAGTTCAGTAGACAGTCTACAGAATTGTAGTCGGTTGTCGGGCGCCGCTGTTCCGCCGCATCCGACGGCCGGTAAGAAGGATGAAGGGCTCTCGATGACGACCACGGCCATGCACCTATCGTCGCAGCTTGCCGTCAATGTGCTGGATGCCCGGTCTCTGTTGTCGGCCTTCGGTGTGCTGGGCGTGGGTGTGGTGCTGTTCGCCGAGACCGGGCTGCTGATCGGTTTCTTCCTCCCGGGCGACTCGCTGCTGTTCACGGCCGGTCTGCTGTGCACCGGCACCGCCGACCGCGGCCTGAAGCTCTCCCTCGCCCCGCTCCTGGTCGCTGCGGCGGTGGGGGCGCTGGCCGGTTCGCAGTGCGGATACCTCCTGGGCCGAAGAGGGGGCCGCGCCCTGCTCGCCCGCAGCCGCTCGGCCCGCCTGCACGAGGGGGCGAAACGCGCGGAGGAACTGCTGGAACGCTACGGGTACGCGAAGGCGATCGTCCTGGCCCGCTTCGTCCCGGTGGTGCGCACGGTCCTCAACCCGATGGCGGGCGCCCTGCGGGTGCCGGTGCGGACGTTCACCGCCTGGCAGGTGACCGGCGGGCTGGTGTGGAGCCTGGGTCTCACCCTCGCCGGGTACGCGCTGGGCTCCTCCGTGCCGAACGTGGACCGGTATCTGCTGCCGATGGTCGCGGTGATCGTGGCCCTGTCGCTGCTTCCGCTCGCCTCCGAGGTGTACCGCACGCGGCGAGCCGCGAAAGCGAAGGAGGCCCGCGGATGATCCTCGCGCTCGACGGCTCGTCGGTCGACGGCTCGGCCTACATCGACGTGGTGAACCTCGCCCGGCACGCTCCCGCGTGGCTGGACGACTCGGTGTCGGCCTGGTCGACGTACGGGCTCGCCCTGTTCGCGGTGCTCATGACGATTGGCTGGTGGCGGAGCCGGCGGGTGGGCGCCGCCGCTTCGGTGACGGCGCTCGCCGTGCCGTTCGTCGTGGTCGTGGCCTACGGACTGGATACGGCGCTGAAACTGCTGGTGCGCGAGGACCGGCCCTGCCAGCGCCTGCGGGTGGCCATGCTGGAGGAGTGTCCGGCGCCCGGCGACTGGTCCTTCCCCAGCAACCACGCGGCCATCGCCGCCGCGGCGGCCGTCGCCCTGCTGTTCGTCTCCCGCCGGCTCGGCGCGATAGCCGCGGTGGCGGCCGCTGTGATGGCGGTCGCCCGGGTCTGGGTCGGCGCGCACTACCCCCACGACGTGCTGGCAGGTGTCGTAGTGGGCGTCTCGGCCGCGCTGCTCACCATGCCGGCACTGCGCAGCCGTGCGGAGCCGTTGGCCCTGCGGCTCACGGCCACCCGCGTGCGTCCGCTGCTGGTGATGGCGTCGTGAAGCGCGGCGACGTCGCCGAACTGGCCGGCAGTTGCGGCCTCGGCGCATGGACGGCGTTCGGTGTGCTGACCATGGTCGTGGTGGGCCGCGACGGCCTACCGCTGTTCGCGGACGCCGACCTGCTCTCGTGGTCCGTCCGTCACCGGCCTGACGTGGCGGTGGCGTTCGCCCGTGGACTGACCGCCACGGGGACGGGCGTGGTCCCGTTCGCGCTGGCCGCACTGGCCGGAATCATCGCGGGACGCACCCTCCGGCAGCGCGCACTGGCCGTCGCGCTCTGTCTGGCCTGCCTGGGGGCGGGCCAGACGCTGCGGTACGCGGTGATGGCGCTCGTCGCCCGGCCGCGGCCGCCGCACACGGACTGGGACACGCACGCCGCGGGATGGGCGTTCCCGTCCGGTCACACCACCACGGCGGCCCTCACCGCGGGCCTGCTCGTCATCGCCGTCTGCGTGCGGGGGCCGCGCGGCAGAACCCCACTGGTCCTGATCATCAGCGGCTGGGGTACGTCGGTCGGGCTGACCCGCGTCTACCTCGGGGTGCACTGGTTCACCGATGTCGTCGGCGGCTGGCTGTTCGCCCTCGGCTGGCTGGGAGTGTGCCTGTGCGCGGTGGCCTGGTGGCTGCCCGAGCGATTGCCCCCCTCCACGACGCACACGGACACAGCACAGGAACGGAGGGAGGACCATGCGCCGGACGATCCTGGTCGTCGAGGACGATCACGCCCTGCGTGACGTGCTGATGCGCGGGCTGCGCGACGAGGACTTCGACACCGTGCCCGCGCCGAACGGCGCCACCGCCCTGCGACTGGCCACCGCCGAGGTCTCCGCCGCCGTGCTCGACATCGGGCTGCCCGACGCCGACGGGCGGGACGTGTGCCAGGCGATGCGCGCGAACGGATTCCACTCCCCCGTCATCTTCCTGACCGCCCATCACCGGCTGCCCGACCGGCTGGCCGGGTTCTCGGCCGGAGGCGACGACTACCTGCCCAAGCCGTTCCACCTCGCCGAACTCGCGGCCCGCCTGCGGGCAGCCCTCAAACGGGCCGCGCCGCCGCCTGCTTCCACAGCGGGAGACCTGACCCTGGACGCCGTCCGGCACATGGTCAGCGTCCGAGGCACCCGGGTCGACCTCACACCGACCGAGTTCCGTCTCCTGGCCGCGCTCATGGCGGCTTCCGGCGGTATCGTGCGCCGCCGCGAGCTGGTCCGGGCGGCCTGGCCCGAGGGCGCCCAGGTCCACGACAACACCCTCGACCAGTACCTGACCCGGCTGCGCCGCAAGCTGCGCAAGGCGGGCAGCGACCGGACCATCGGCACGGCCCGAGGGATCGGCCACCACCTGACATGAGCGGCACCCGCCCCCGCCCACGGCCCGCCTTCCTCCACCGGCTGGCGCCCCGCACACTGCGCGGCCGCCTCTCACTCGTCGCCCTCACCACGGCCACGCTGCTGATGCTGGTCCTCACCGTCGCCTTCAACGCCGTAGCCGGCCACCGCCTCCAGCACCAGGCGGACGACGAACTGCGCACCCGCGCCGCAGCCGTCGCGACGACCATCGACACCAGCGGCACGACGGTACGCGTCCTGGAGACCTCCCACGACGAACTCCTCGACACCAATGTGTGGATCTACGCCGGCCGACGGCTGCTGGAAGAGCCGCCGAACGCCGGCCCCCTGACCCGCGTCGCCGACGCACTCGCCGGGCGCGGCGGGCGGCGGTGCGTCATCGCCGACGTCCACGGCCCCCTCCGGCTGTGCTCCCAGCCGGTGTCGGGCGAGAAGAGCAGGGCCACGGTGGTCACGGCGCTCGACCTCTCCCCCTACCGGAGTTCGGCCGACACCCTGCTCCTGGGATCGCTCGCCCTGGACGCCGTGATGCTCGCCTGCACCTACGCCCTGACCCGGCTCGCGGTGGGCCGCGCGCTGCGCCCCGTGCGCACGATGACCGACCAGGCCACCCAGTGGAGCGCCGTCACCTCCGAGGAACGCTTCGGCAGCATGCGCCACCCGGCCGAACTCGCCCGCCTCGGCATGTCGCTGGACGCCATACTGGACCGCATCCGCACCCTGCTGCGACACGAGAGGCAGCTCACCGGGGAACTCTCGCACGAGCTGCGTACGCCCCTGAGCCGGATCATCGCCGAACTCGACTGGTGGCAGACCCGCCCCCGCACCACCGACCAGACCCGCGCCACCCACCAGGTCATCGCGGACGCCACCGAGTCCATGCGCACCATCTGCGACACCCTCCTGAACGACGCCCGGGGCGGCACACTCACCGCTCCGGGCACCGCCGAGGTCCTGCCGACGCTGCGCCGTGTCGCCGAACTCCTGGACACACCAATCCACTTGACGGTCACCACCGACGACCCACGCCTGGAGGCCGGAGTCCCACCCGCCCTCCTCGAACGCATCGTCAGCCCGCTCCTGACCAACGCCTGCCGCTACGCCCACTCCCTCGTCGCCGTCCGCGCGTACCGCACACCCGACGGCGTACGCATCGACGTCATCGACGACGGACCCGGCGTACCGCCCTCGTTCTCCGGACGGCTCTTCGAGCCCGGTCAACGTGCCGATCCCCGCGACGGCCACCGCGGAGCCGGCCTGGGACTGCCGCTGGCACGACGCCTCGCACGCTCCGTCGGCGGCGAGGTGACGTACGACCCCGGCCACACGCCCGGAGCACGGTTCGTGATCAGCCTGCCTGGCGGCTGATGCCGAACCCTCCCGCGTGTCACAGCATGTCGTCGTGCCGGATGTCCTTGCGGGAGACGGCCAGATAGCCGACGAAGCCGATAATGGCCACCGTCCAGGACAGCGTGACCGGCCCCAGGCCCAGGTCGAGTCCGCCTCGGTCGCGGCCGACGGCCATCCAGTCGGCGACGGACGCACCGAGCGGGCGGGTGATGACGTACGCGGCCCAGAACGCGGCCACCGCGTTCAGGCCGCCCCAGCGGTGCGCAACGGCCGGAACGGCGATCGCGGCGGCGTACAGGACGGCGGAGCCCAAGTAGCCGAGCCCGATCGTGGCGGTGAGGTCGCCCGCGGCCGTACCCAGCGCGAACGTGGCCAGCACGGCGGCCCAGTAGAAGGTCTCGCGGCGCCGGGTGTGGATGCTGTGGATCGACAGAGTCCCCTCGCCGCGGTACCAGAGGGCGAAGACGGCGGCCAGCGCGGCCATGAAGAACGGGGTCGACAGCGTGTACGGCACACCGAGGCCGACGTGCAGGACGTCGGCGGCCATCGTGCCGAACACGCTGACCATGACGATCGCCGTCCAGTAGACCCAGGCCACATACCGCCGGACGGCGAACTGCACCGCCAGAGCGGCCACCAGACCGATGCCACCGAGGCCGACAGCGGGAATCGGACCGAACGTATGGGCCAGAAAGTCGGAGGCCGTCTCGCCCATACCGGTCGTGAGCACCTTGATGATCCAGAAGTAGACAGTCACCTCCGGCACCTTGCTCGCCGCGTGCCGTGCGTGGCGCAGAGGCCGGTTGTCCGTGAGGTGATCTGTCGTCATGGCAGGCACGATGGCACGGCGCCCGACGGTTGCCCCAGACCCCTTTGCCAGAGCTTTGGCGCTTCTGGTGACTGAGTTTCCCCATGTTCGTCCAGGCCTGAACACAACCTGAACGCAGTGACCGATGTACTGGTCAGCGACGTGCGAGCGGTGATATCGGCGGTCTCCCCGCATCAAAAGCCTGGACAGGCCGGCGCACTGGCATTCAGGTTCCGGGGCGCGTGAGCAGCCCCCTTGGGGAAGACCAGACCTGCTTGATGAAGACCCGACCGCTCATTCCGGGTGTGTTCACACACGCGCCGTTTCCGGTAAACAAGCCGCGACTCCCATGAGCCCGGCACTCGCCGGCCCACCCCGAACACCCGGGAGAGACCAGATGTCCAGACGTCACGTCAGGCCCGCAGCCGTCCTAGCCGCCGCCGGAGTCCTGACCGGGGTGACCGCCGTTGAAGGCATCCTGCAAGTGCGGCTTGACGTCGAACCTCTTCCAGATCCGCCCGATGGTGGACTTCGACAGCCCGGTACGGGCGGCCATGGAGGCCCGCGACCAGTGCGTGTCCTGGCCAGGGGTGGATTGCAGCGTCGCGACGACAACATCCTCGACCTGGCCGAGCAGGATGGACGGCGGCCGACCGGGCCGCGGCTCGTCGACCAGACCCTCCAGCCGCCGCTTGACGAACCGGGCCCGCCAGCGGCTCACCGGCTGCTCACTCACACCGAGTTCTGCCGCCACCTGCTTGTTCGTCCCGCCCTCCGCACACCGCAGCACGATCCTCGCGCGCAAAGCCAGGAACTG
Organism: Streptomyces sp. NPDC002588; assembly: GCF_040295925.1. NCBI lineage: Bacteria > Bacillati > Actinomycetota > Actinomycetes > Kitasatosporales > Streptomycetaceae > Streptomyces > Streptomyces sp. NPDC002588. The sequence continues at coordinate 164,210 of NZ_JBEOWF010000010.1, read as the reverse complement.
TGCAGTCTTCGCACGCCTCGCCCAACGCGTCAGCTGTGCCCGTTCGTCATCGCTGAGCACCAACTCCAACTTGCGCCGGCCAGGCCGCGGCTCATCCGCAAGTCCGGCCATCCGCCGGGCAGCAAACCGCGAGCGCCACTTCCTCACCGTGTCCACGGACACCTTGAACTCCGCCGCCACACGCGTATTCGGCTGCCCGTCCGCGCACGCCAAGACGATGCGTGCCCTCTCTACAAGACGGGGCGCCACCGCTCCGCCCGCCCAGCGCAGCAACTCGACGCGCTCCTCATCGGACAGCACAACTTCGACGGCACGAGGACCCCGAGACATGAAAACAGGCCATGGACTTAATCCCGTGATTTCAGGCGCATCACAGTAGACAGTCTGCGAGGGAACCAGTCGTCGATCCCGGCTCTCGGCAGGGTGAACGCCTCGCCGCCACGGTCGTGGCGGGCCGGCAGACGTGCGAAGAACTCCAGTGCCAGCCGGCTCTCCCGCCTGCGCGTACGGCCGGCCCCGCTCGATCGTCTCTTCCACCCGCCCCAGCCCTCCAGCAACTCCGCTTCGGCCCGGGTGGCCGGCCACCAACCGGTCGCCACATAAGGAGCAACCGTCTCCAGCGCCTCTGCCTGTCGGCCCTGCCCGCCGAGCAGGTATGCCCACTCCCGCGCGCAGAACCACTCCCCACGCCCAGCCTGGAACCCCACCTCCACCGCATGACCCAGCTCAAGAAGCCGCGAGACCAGCAGCGGCGGAATGCAGCCAGACAACGTCCGGGACCCGATGGTCAAGATCAGCAGCTTCCACGGCAGCGCACTCTAGTCCGAGTCCAAGGTGGAACCGCCCGTGCGCCTCCTGCTGTTGTTGGATCCGAGTAGGAGCCTGACCAGTCCCAGCGTGATCGAGGAGATGGCGCGGACCCAGCGGGGGCCGCCGAAAGCCCCCCAGACGACGCCGACGAAGCCGCACACGACGAGTGCGAGAAGACCGAGTACAAGGAAGCTGTCCATGGCCTCATCCTGGCAGCGAGGGTGTTCCGTGACTGTTCTGGTCATGTCACCAACCGGTACCGGTGGACACCTCGGTAGCCCCCACCTCCGACACCGACCCGCGTCACGGTGGAGCTCACCGAGGACCAGCTCGAGGCCGTCGGCCTGCCGCCCGGTCACGGCTACCAGGTCACCGGCATGCTGCTCGATGCCGAGGACCCATGGAGCTCCCCCAGGTTGGCACGCTCACCGTGGCAATCCGCTGGCTGCATCCCATGGACATGCCCGTCTCCAGCGGCCTCCACTACGCCTCACTCCGGGGCATCTGACTGTTGCGGAAAGCGGCCACCCGCTGGGCGTGTTCCCGATGCGGATCTTGGAGGCGTCCTCGGCGAGGGTGGTGTCCAGGACATGGTGATGGGCTTCGACGTGCCAGAGCTCGCGCACCGCTCGGGCGAGCCGGCTGCCTCTGCTGCCCGTGGGTCCGCAGTGGCGGGTGGTCACCCCGCCAGGTGCTTGCCGAAGAACTCGGCGAGCTTGGCGACGGCGGGCGTGACGTATTCGTCCTTGTCGTACAGATCGATATGGGTGGCGCCGTCGATGACGACCAGTTCCTTGGGCTCGGCCGCCTGCGCGATCGCTTCCCGGCTGAAGTAGGCGCTCTCCGCCTCCGAACCGGCGATCATCAGCAGGGGGCGGGGCGAGATCAGCTCGATCAACGCGTACGAGTCGTACTGGGCGAGCTGGTCGACGCTGCGCAGCACCCATCCCTGGACCGCACGAGGGTGGTGACCGCGCGGGGTGCAGTAGAACTCGAACGTCTCGCGGAACTGCCGGGTAGCGGTCTCCAGCAGTTCCTCGGCGTTGTCGGGAATCCATGCCATGAGCTCCGGGGCCGCGCCGCGTGCCTCGGCGGTGCGCGCCGCGCCGGCCTGGTCGAGCAGGGCCTTGAGGATCGCCGGGTCCTGGGTGCGGCCCAGTCCTTCACGGATCACCGAGCCCATGTCCACGGCGCTGACCGTGGCCACGCCCTTGATGCGGTGGTCGGTCTGTGCGGCGTAGGGGACGTAACCGCCGGAGGCGCAGATGCCCAGGGCTCCGATACGGTCCGGGTCGATGTCGTCACGTGTGGTCAGGTAGGTCACGGCGGACTTGATGTTCTCGGCGCGCTGGAAGGGGTTCTCCATGCCGCGCGGCTCGCCCTCGCTCTCGCCCTGGTAGGCGGCGTCGAAGACGAGCGCAGCGAATCCGGCGCGGGCCAGGCGCTCGGCGTAGATGCTCGGGCTCTGCTCCTTCACGCCGCCTCCCGGGTGGGAGATGACAATGGCCGGCAGCCGGCCGTCGGTGTGGTCGTCGGGGGTGAAGAGAATCCCGGCGAGGGCGAGATCGTTGCCGGGGAAGGTGACGCTGGTCTTCACGGTCTGTGTCTCCTGGTGCAGGTGGGGAAGTGCTGGGATCGCGACGGCGCGGATTGCTCCGGCAGGACCTTTGGCGGGGCCGTCGTCTTCGGGGCGGTCCGTCCGCCGGCCACGTCATCGACACTCGCACGCGGAACACGGGCGGGTAAGAGGCTTCTTTTGTCCCCGGACACCGTGGTCCTGGGACAGAGCAGGCCCACTGTCACAGGACCGGCGGGCTGTAACACTTGTGCCTATGAGCAGCAGCAACCCCCGCGACAGTGAGCTGGGTGCCTTCCTTAAGGCGCGGCGCACAGAGCTGAGCCCGGCCGAAGTGGGGCTGCCCGACTCGCCCGGCAGGCGCAGGGTCAAGGGCCTGCGCCGCGAGGAGGTGGCCTTGCTGGCGTCGATCAGCCCCGACTACTACACGCGCCTGGAGCAGGGCCGCCGCCAGGCCTCCGAACCAGTGCTGGACACCCTCGCGCGTGTCCTCCGGCTTGATGACAGTGAGCGCGCCTACATGTTCGAACTGTCCGGTCGAGACGCCGCCCGGCCGCGTCGGCGCACCACGCAGAAAGTCCAGCCGCAGCTGCAGCGCCTCTTGGAGGACCTCCCCACCACGCCGGCCGTCGTCCTGGGCCGCCGCACGGACATCCTCGCCTGGAACGCCATGGCGGCCGCTCTGTTCACCGACTTCGCGCGGATCCCGGAGAAGAAGCGCAACTTCGTACGGCTGGTCTTCTGCGAACCGGCCATCAGAGCGCTGTACCCGGACTGGGAGTGGGTAGCGCAGATGACCCTGGCGCAGCTGCGCATGGAGGCCGTCCGCGATCCGAAGGATCCGCGGCTGGCCGAACTGGTGGGCGAGCTGTCGCTTCAGGACCCCGACTTCCGGCGCTGGTGGGGCGCCCACCGCGTCGCCACCCAGAGATCGGGCACGAAAACGCTGGACCATCCCGTTGTCGGCCCGCTCACCCTCGACTGGTCCTTCCTCACGTCCACCGACGACCCCGACCAGCAGCTCATCACCCTGACCGCCGAGCCCGGCACGCCCAGCCACGACCGTCTGCGCATCCTCGCCTCATGGGCCGCGCAAGCCGCCGACGACCCGATTGCGGACCGTTAGTGCGTTGTGGCAAAGGGAGTCCCTGTTCGATGAGCAGGGGCTTCTTCGTGTGCGGGGCATGATCGCCCTGGGGTAGGGGCAGGCAGCGGACGGCTTGTTGTGGATCGAGAAGGGTGCGATGCCGTCGGTGCTGGGGTTGATGGAACAGCGTGAGGCGCGGGCGAGGGCAGGATCTGGAGTCCTGGACGGAGGTCCTGGAGCAGGCTCAGGCGGAGGTGGATGCCGCGCGGGAACGGGTCGAGCGGGCCCGGGTGGGGCGTGAGGAGCTCCTGTCGGTGCTGGCCGAGGAGAGCAGTACGAATACGCCGGTTTCTGTGCCTTCGGGTGGTGAGATGGCTGCCGAACTGGCGGCCAGGCTGGCCCGAAAACGCGGATGGCAGCCCGCGGGGATTCACTAAGGTGGACCACCTGGACGCGCTGCAGGGTGACCTGTTTCTCCACGTCATCGAGACGGGCTGCAGCGTTCTATGCCTGATCGGAGTGACCGGTCCCCTTGTCGGCCGTGTCGTCACCGGCAACGCGGACGGCTTCTGGCCTCCGAACGTCTCATCGGCACAGGACTTCCTCAGCTGGTACGAACGTTGGCTCAACCACATGCGGGAGGGCAAGGACAACGCCGCACTGGGGCTGACCTCCCCGGCAACCGTCGCAAGCACCCCGTGGGGCGCCGGGCCACAGCCCAGAACGCTCCGCGTTCGCATGCCCCGGGCCGTTGATGGAACGCCGGCCCAGGGCCGGGACCACCACAGCGTCCGTGCCTCATGAGACATGGCGACGTCTGGAGAATGAGGGCACTACCGGCTCGTCGCGGAGAGGTTGATCCCGCTCGACCCGTTGAGCGAGGTCCACGTCTCGCCGGCCGGGCCGGACACTGCATTCCTTCGGGCCGGCCGCACGCACTCGACTGGTTCGCCCTGGGCCAGGAGTAATTGTCGAAATCCTGCGGATCATTGTCTGCGCCAGCGAAGTTCGGGTGGGTGCCCCCGAGTGTCGACGAGCACGGCTCGTTTGTGACACTCGTCCCCATGACCAGCAGCAACGCCCTTGGCTTCACCCAGATCGTTGACCCGCACGAGATCACTGACGAGCTGAAGCAGACCCTCGTGGACTGCTGGACCGAGGTGAGCAATGCGGGTGGGGCGGCCGGGTTCCCCTTTCCGCCGGTGGATGCCGCCGAGGTCACCGCTGTCCTTGACCGCATCATCGAGAAGCTTGCCCCAACGACCAGCCGCCTTCTGATCGCCCTGGCCGATGGCACCGTCGCGGGCTGGCTGAACATCCGCTGCGATCCCCACCCGGTCGTCGCGCACTGGGGCACGATTCACCACGTGCAAACCCGTCTCGGCGTCCGGGGCCAGGGGATCGGCGCGGCATTGATGAACCGGGTCCGTGAGGTCGCCCGCGACGAGATGGGCCTGGAGCAGCTGCACCTTGCCGCCCGCGGTGGTGTCGGTCTCGAAGAGTTCTATCGCCGACTCGGCTGGAAGGAGATCGGCAGGTGGCCCGGCGCTCTGCGGCTGGCCTCCGACGACGATCGCGATGAGGTCCTCATGCTGTTGTCGCCTTTGTGACACCCAGCAACCTGATCTTGGCCCAGGCAGGGCACGACGACAGGGACAGCAAGGTTGTCATGCCGAGAGGGGCTGCGTGCGCTCGATGAACTGCCCGCGTTCGAAGCGGGCCCGGCGCGGACGACGGCGACGAGGTGAGGTGAGTTCACGGCCCGCCAGCGGGCCTGGACGGACTCGACGAGCTTGAAGGCCATGGCCAAGGCGGCGGCCGCGCTGCCGGCACCCCGGGTGACCTTGGTCCGCAAGCGGACGGCGGCAAAGGTCGACTCAATCGGGTTCGTCGTGCGCAAGTGGATCCAGTGCTCGGCGGGAAAGTCGTAGAACGCCAGCAGTTCGTCGACGTCGTCGGTGATCTTCTTGACAGCCTTGGCGAACTTCGCGCCGTAGCTCTTGGCGAACCCGGCGACGGCCTTTGAGCGCGTGGTCGCGGTCCTCGGCGTTGTAGATCTCCTGCAGGGCCTTCTTCGCGCCGGGCTGCGCGGACTTCGGCAGGGCGTTGGCAACGTAGGCGATCTTGTTAACCCAGCACCTCTGGTGCCGGGTCTCTGGGAAGACTGCGGCCAGGGCCTTCCAGAAGCCGAGTGCGCCGTCGCCGACCGCGAGGACGGGAGCGCGCATCCCGCGCCGTTGGCAGTCGCAAAGCAGGTCGGCCCAGGAGTCGGCAGACTCGCGGTAGCCATCGTTCATGGCGTCATGGGTTTTCTCGATACCTCACAGCGCGTCCGATGAGTTTGTGGCTCCCGGCCGGTCCAAGCTCATGACACCCAGGAAAGGACACCGCCATGTCGGAGCTTCTCGTCGACTTCATCACCTCTCTCGACGGCCACGCATCGGCAGAGGGATGGCCCGGGTTCTGGGGCCTCGAGGGCCCGGAGTACCTCGCATGGCTCGGCGAGCAACCCGAGGCCACCTACCTGATGGGAGCGAACACCTACCGCCTGATGTCGGGCTTCGCCGCAGGCGAGGTGCCGAATGGCCAAGACGAGTTCCGGCCCGAAGAAGAGGCGTCCGTCGACGAGCTCACACAAGCCTCCAAGGTGGTGTTCTCCTCCTCACTCGAGGAGCCACTGACGTGGGCCAACTCCACGCTCGTCCGCGACGACGCCGTCGAGGCGGTCCGCGCCATGAAGTCGAATGGCTCGGGGCTCCTCAGCACGATCGGCAGCCTCAGCCTGTGCCGGTCGCTGCTACGAGCCGGACTCGTCGACCGCTTCCGGGTCGTGATGTTCCCGGTGATCACCGGGGCCACGGGCGAAGAACGCATCTACGACGGCTATCCGGACGTTGCCCTCGAGATGATCGAGCACCACACCTTCGACGGCCGCATCCAGCTGGTCGAGTACAAGCCCCGCGTGCTCGAGCACCCGCCGCTCGGCGTCCCTGCGTGACGTCGCCCCGTCCGCCGGTCCGGACGGCCGCCAGGCCGACGCCGGCGGGCGCGGAGCAAGACCTGACAGGGGCGAACGGCCAACGTCAGGACGCCCGGTCCAGGTCGTGGGCGCGGTTGAGGGAGACAGGGTTCCTCTCTCACTCGGAGGTGATCGCGGCCTCAGCCGACATGGTCACGTCTGTCATCAGGTGTTACTCCGTTTTGAAGATCCACCGTTGACCGTACAGACCCGGCAGCTCAGGCCGCTGCGACGGCGGCACGGGCCGGGGAACGGCCGAGGTCGGGTGAACGCTGCCGCGGATCAGCCGACGGGTCATGAGAGTGATCGCGGCGAGCGTGCGCATCGCTTCGGAGTGCTCGGGCAGCGTCTCGTAGTCCCCGGCATTGCGGCGAAGCGCCCGCGTGAACGTCGAGTACGCACCCTGACAGCCGAGCGCGGTCACCTTGTCGAACCGCGTCGAGGCCCACAAGCGTGAGTCGTCTGCGAGCCGTTGCCGGCAGTATGGCAGTACGGCAGGAACGGTACGAACGCGTCCGGCGCCTGACGTCGCTGACCGGGAGTCCGCTCACGGTTCAGGCAGGCGCGGATCGTCCTGCGGTCCCGGCCGGCCGTCCGCAGGGCCGGGTCGTGGTGTGAAGGCTTGGCCGTGCTGGTCGGCCAGATCCTCCTGGGTGGCAGCGAAGCCGGCGGCGTGGCCGAAGACCTCGCGCAGTACGGGCAGGTCACGGACGACCATTGGACACCCTCGGCCCGGGCCTCCATGCCGGCGAGGAGGAAGTCCTTCCTCGGGGGAAGGGAAGGCGAACTCGTCGACGGCCCTGCACGCACCGGCAGTTCACCATCGGGCACCGGGCCGAGTGCGACCGGCGCGACGCCCAGTTCCGCGACTCCCCCAAGGAGCTCCATCGGGGCAACAAATCTCCCCTCCAGCTATTGACGTGCCTGGTGTTAACGTTAACACTCTGTTTCACCGCTGAGTCATCACCGCGCTAGCCACTCGTGTATCCCACATTTTCCAGCGCCTCAAGCCGCAGCCCTCTACCCGCTGCCCCTTGCGCCCCCGATCGAGCCGCCCCCGACGGAGCATAGATGTGACCGTGAACATTCCTACTGACCCGCACCACCAGGCAGTCGACCGGGGCCGTTCCCCTGTCAAGACACCCACACCCAGCCCGGACGGCGCACGCCACCGGCGACGGACCCGGATCCGCACCACCGTCGAGGCGTACGTCCTGCTGACACCAAGCTTGATCGGGTTCGTGCTCTTCCTGCTCGCGCCGATCGCCGGGGTCGTCGTGATCAGCTTCTTCGACTGGAACCTGATGGGCTCCCCGCACTTCGTCGGGCTCGCGAACTACCGTGAGATGGCCGGTGACAGCGAGGTGTGGCGCGCAGTGCGCAACACCATCTACTACGTGGTGCTGAACATCCCGGCGCAGACCGTGCTGGCCCTGCTGCTCGCCCTCGCGATGAACCGGAGGATGCGCGGCGGAAAGGCGCTCCGGGTGCTGTTCGTGCTGCCCTGGATGGCCATGCCGGTGGCGCTGGGCATCGTCTGGAACTGGGCGTTCGACCCGCAAAACGGCGTGGTCAACCAGTTCCTGTCGCTGTTCGGCATCGATGGCCCGGCGTGGCTGTCATCCACGGCCTGGGCGATGCCGGTGCTCGCCTCGGTCAACGTCTGGCAGTACACCGGCTACACCATGTTGTTCTTGCTCGCCGGGCTGCAGGCGATCCCGGAGTCGCTGTACGAGGCGGCCGACCTGGACGGAGCGGGTCCCGTACAGCGGTTCTTCCGGATCACGCTGCCGCTGCTGCGCCCGTCGATGTTCTTCGTGCTGGTCACCAACACCATCGGGTCGTTCCAGATGTTCGACACCGTCTACGTGATGACCCAGGGCGGACCCGGCGGTTCGACCGACACCATGAACTTCCACATCTACCAGCAGGCGTTCCAGTTGTTCCGCACCGGCTACGCCTCGGCGCTGGCGATGCTGCTGTTCACCCTGATCCTGCTGGTGACGTCGGTCCAGGTCCTGTACTTCCGCAAGCGCACTGTCTACGACTTCAGCTGAGGGCGTCCATCACCATGCATTCGTCTTCGATCCCCACCGTCGTCCGCAGGACGACGCTGTACGGAATCCTGCTCGCGGGAGCGCTGCTGTCCGTCGGCCCGTACCTGCTGACACTGAACGCCGCGTTCAAGCGACCCTCGGACCTGCTGTCGACCGACGCCTGGGCCCCCGCACACCCCGCCACCTTCGCCAACTTCGCCGATGTGTGGAACCAGTACGGGATGTCCTCCTTCCTGCTCCACACCCTGCTCGTGGCAGTCGTCGTCACCGCAGGACAGGTCGTGTTCAGCGCGATGGCGGCGTACGCGCTGGCCCGCCTGGAGTTCCCGGGACGGGACTGGCTGTTCTGGGCCTATCTCGCCACGATGATGGTGCCGCAGATGATCACACTGGTGCCGCTGTTCCTGATGATGCGTGACCTGGGCATGGTCGACACCTACGCCGGCCTCATCCTGCCCACCGTGCTCGGCACCCCGTACGGCGTATTCCTGGTGCGTCAGCACTTCATGACCATCCCCAAAGACCTGGAGGCCGCCGCCCGTATCGACGGCGCGACCACCTGGGGCATCCTCGTGCGGATCATGCTGCCCCTGAGCCGCCCGATCCTGGCCACGCTCGCCACGATCACCTTCATCAACACCTGGAACAACCTGATCTGGCCGCTGATCATCACCAACAGCGACCGCACCCGGGTGATCACCGTGGGCATCGCGGCGCTCCAAGGAGAGCACGCCTCCGACCTGCCGCACATCGTGCTCGCCGGAGCCGCGATCGCCCTGATCCCGCTGATCGTCGTCTTCCTGGTCTTCCAGAAGCACATCGTCCGCTCCATCGCCCTCACGGGCCTGAAGTGAGGCGCGCATCGTCGGTGATCTCTCGATCCGCAAATTGTTAACGTTAATACTTTCCCACACCGGGCCTCCGCCCCACTTTCCGAACCCTCGCGCACCACCTGCACCTGAAGGGACACCACAACCATGTCCGCATCCGTCAGAAGAATCCTGGTCGGTGCCGCCACCGGCGCCCTCCTGCTCGGCCTCACCACCGCTTGCGGCTCGTCCGACGGCGCCTCTTCCGACGGCACCGTGACCCTGCGGTACGCCATCTGGGACGCGGTCCAGAAGCCCGCCCTGCAGAAGTCGATCGACGCGTTCGAGAAGGCGCACCCGAAGATCAAGGTCAAGATCGAGCTGAACGCCTGGGCCCAGTACTGGAGCAAGCTCCAGACCCAGCTGGCCGGCCGCACCGCACCGGATGTCTTCTGGGACCACGTGGCGTACTTCCCGCAGTTCGCCCAGCAGGGCGTTCTCGCCGACCTGACCCCGTACATCAAGGCCGACAAGCTGGACACCTCGGTCTACGACTCCAAGCTGCTGACGGGCTGGGAGCAGGACGGCAAGCAGTACGGCCTGCCGAAGGACTGGGACACCATCGCGCAGGTCTACAACAAGACCATGCTGAAGACGGCAGGGCTGACCCAGGAGCAGCTCAGCGGCCCGTCGTGGAACACCACCGACGGCGGCCCCTTCGTCAAGGCACTGCAGAAGCTGACGATCGACGAGAACGGCAACCACCCGAACCAGGCGGGCTTCGACAGCAAGCACGTCAAGCAGTACGGCCTCGCACTCTCCTCGCCCAACGGCCAGACGGACTGGTGGAACGCGGCGACGCAGAACGGCTGCAAGCTCCAGGACAAGGCCTGGGGCAAGTGGACGATCAACCAGCCGTCCTGCGTGGAGGCGATCCAGTTCATCCGGGACCTGCGGCTGAAGTACCACGTCGCCGTTCCCGCCTCGGTCACCAATACCCCGAACGGCGCCGCCCTGCCGCAGGTCATGGCCCGCAAGCAGGCTGCCGTGGTGTGGGACGGCAGCTGGGACCTCAACGCCTACCAGAGCTCGATGAAGGGCAACTTCGGGGTCGCCGAACTCCCCAGCGGGCCGGTCGGTAAGGGCACGGTGTACAACGGTCTGAGCAACGCCCTGTACACCGGCAGCAAGCACCCCAAGGAAGCCTGGGAACTGGTGAAGTGGCTCGGCTCCGAGGAGTCCCAGAAGATCATCGTCGCCGCGGGTTCGGTGTGGCCGGGCATTCCCACGCTCAACCAGGACTTCGTGGACATCTGGAAGAAGCAGGGCGTCGACGTCAGCGCCTTCTCGAAGGAGGCCGCCGGCACGACGACCGGCTATCCGCTCACCACGTCCTCTGCGACGTACAACGTCAAGGTGCAGGACGCCTTCAACCAGGTGTGGCTCGGCCAGCAGTCTGCCCAGAAGGCCGCCGACTCGGTGAACGAGGAGTCCAACACCGCGGTCAAGTAGCAGCCGCGGACGAGTAGCCTTAGCGGCGACCAACCACCAGGAGACCACCGACATGCAGGAAGCAACCCCGGTCCACCGTGACGAGGCCCCGCCCCGGGACGGCGCGGACCGGCACCGGTCGGTCAGCATCCTCGACGTCGCCAAGGCCGCCGGGGTCTCCCACCAGACCGTCTCCCGTGTCGTCAACGACAAGCCGAAGGTCAAGAAGGCCACCCGCGAGCGGGTGCTGCAAGTCATCGACGAACTGGGCTACAAGCCCAACCGACTGGCCCGGGCACTGGCGGGCGGGACCGTGCGCTCGGTGACCGTGCTCACCTCGGACACCACCTTGTACGGGGCGTCCCTGGCGCTTCGAGGCATCGAGGAGGCTGCACGTGCGGCGGATTTCGCGGTGGCGGTCAGTGTCCTGGACGCGGACGCCGCGCTGACCCCGGTCGACATCGCGGGCCGGCTCGCCCGTCCGGGCGAGCCCGTCCTGGTCATCGCCTTCAACGCACCGGGCGAGCAGGCCTGGCGGGCGCTGCCGACGGACTTTCCCGCAGCAGCCGTCGTGGAGCTGCCGCGGGAGGGACACACCAGCGGACGGCCCGAAGCCTGGCTCGATGACCGCTCCGCGGCTGCGCAGGCCACCCGGTATCTGCTCGGCCTCGGTCACCGCACCGTCCACCACCTGGCCATCCCGTCGTCCACGGCCCGCGTCGGCCAGCGCGCCGAGGGCTGGCGGCAGGCGCTCCAGGGCGCGGGCCGCCTGGTCCCGGAGCCGGTCGAAGGCGGCTGGAGCCCGCGATCCGGGTATCTGGCCGCCCGCTCCCTCGTCGCCGACCCGCAGGTCACAGCCGTACTGTGCGGGAACGACGACCTCGCGCTCGGCGTGCTCCGTGCGGCCCGGGAGGCGGGCCGGGACGTGCCGGGTGACCTGAGTGTCGTCGGATTCGACGACGCACCGTACGCGGCATTCACCCACCCGCTCCTGACCACGGTGCGGCTGGACTTCGAGGGGCTGGGGCGCGGCGCCTTCGGGATGCTGCACCGGCTGCTCGACCCCGACAACGCACCGGCACCACCGCTGTGGGCCGAACCAGAGCTGATCGTCCGCCAGAGCTCCGGCCCGGCGCCCGACCGTTCCGTCTGACCTCCAGGGCCCTCCGCGGGGCCCGTCACCGAACCACTCCCAGGCACCGTCGCCGCACGCTGCCTCCAGCAGTCGCTTCCGCGCGTATCGCTCCGTCCTGATGATGTGAGCGTTCACATTCCACCCCTACGAGCCGCCCTCCCGCAGTGTGGCGGGAGGAGAAAGCCAGGTCTTCCATGTCCCCAGACCTCCACAGCCCGGCCCCCGGCGCCTTGCCGCCCGGCCCTAAGAGACTGGCCCTCGCCAGAGCACTGCTGGCGGTCGCCGCTCTGGTCGGCACGGCGCTCGCCGTGCCGCAGTCCGCAGAGGCGGCCACCCAGACGTACACCGTGGACCTCGGCACGACCACCGGAGCCGTCCTCCACGGCTCGAACGGCGCGCTGTACGGACAGAGCGACGACGGCGTCCCCGGTGACAACCTGCTGGCACCGCTGAAGCTCACCACCGGTTCCCAGAAGCCCCCGAACGGAGCCCAGCACCCCAACGGCGACATCCTCCAGGTCGCCCCCTCGTTCTTCCGCAACGGCGGCGGGACGATGTACACCAACATCCAGGACGAGTACTCCGACTGGCCTTACCAGAACCTGGGCCTCAGCGACTACCTCACCAAGGTCGACACCGCCGTCAACGCCGTCAAGGCGACCTCGTACGCGAACAAGGTGGTGTTCGTCCCGTTCAACGAGCCGGACGGCAACTGGTACACCGGCCTCAACAGCTCGAACACCACCACCTACAACACCGCCCGCGACAACTTCCTCGCCGACTGGAAGACCGTCTACCAGCGGATACGCACCGACTATCCGGGCGCGAAGATCGGCGGCCCGAACAACGCGAGCTGGAACAGCAAGTTCTTCGGCGACTTCCTCACCTACGCCCGCGACAACAACGTCCTGCCGGACGTCTTCACCTGGCACGAGCTGGGCCCGGGCTCACTCGCCGTCTACCGCGGCCACTACACCACGTACCGCTCCCTGGAGAGCGCCCGCGGCATCAGCCCCATCACGATCAACGTCGACGAGTATGCCAACCGGCGCGACCTGTCGGTTCCCGGGCAGATGGTGCAGTGGGCCGCGATGTTCGAGGACACCAAGGTCTACGCACAGCAGCCGTACTGGGACATCGCCGGCAACATGGACGGCAACACCGTCCAGACCAACATCCCCAACGCCACGTGGTGGTTCTGGCACTGGTACGCCGGGATGACGGGGCAGACCGCCAAGACGACCCCGCCGCAGGCCAGCACGCAGGACACCCTGCAGGGCATGGCCTCGCTGGACACCAGCCGCAAGCAGGCGCAGGTGATCGTCGGCGGCTCCGCAACGGACACCGACGTGGTGATCAACAACATTCCGGCCGCCACCTTCGGAAGCAAGGTCGAGGTCACCGTCCAGGCCCTGGACTGGAGTGGCTACGAGGGCGCGTCCGCTCCGCCGCGCACCATCTCCCGCACCGCGTACACGCCTTCGAGCGGCTCTGTCACGGTGCCGCTGACCGGCCTGAACGCCATGTCCGCGTACCGCATCACCGTCACCCCGAACGGTGGGGGCGCCGCGACCACGCCCAGCGTGCCGTGGAGCGCCTCCTACGAGGCGGAGAACGCCGCCATCACCGACGGCACCGTCGTCACCCAGGCCACCGGCGCCGACTACGGAAGTGCCCAGAAATATGCCACCTCCGGCACCAAGGACGTCGGCTACCTGTCCCAGAGCGACAGCAAGGTCGTCTTCACCGTCGACGTCCCCGCCGCCGGCACGTACAACCTGCGGATCTTCTACGGCAACCAGAACGGCTCGCCCTCCCAGCAGGCCCTGCGCATCGACGGCGCCAACCCGAAGTTCGTCACCTACCCATCGACGCTGAACTGGCAGTACCGCTCCACGGTCACCGTTCCGGTCAGCCTCGGCGCGGGCAGCCACACCGTCTCGCTCGCCGTCACGGACCCGACGCTGGGCACCTCCGCCGGGCAGGTCACTCTCGACAAGATCGACCTCACCGCCGTCCCGAGCACCCCGGAGTCGGTGTACGAGGCGACGTTCGCCGACATCAGCGGCAGCCCGTCCTTCTCGTACACCGACGTCGGTGAGACCGGCACCGGGCGGCTCGTCATGGCCTCCGGTGACAAGGCCACCTTCGACGCCTACGCCCCGGCCGACGGCTACTACACCGTCAAGACCGACTACTCCTCCGCCGGGGGCAGCACGGCCCTCGCCCTGAACGGCACCACGGCCGCCGCCTACGGTTCCTCCGGCGGCGCCACCACCACCTCCAGCACCCGGCTGTACCTGGCGGCGGGCGTCAACCGGATCGCCGTCAGCCCGAACAGCGGCACCTCGCTCGTCCTGCGCGACCTGAAGGTGTCCGGCGCCGGCGACACCACAGGCGTCTCCAAGTACGAGGCCGAGAACGCCACCCTGGCCGGCCAGGCCAAGGCCCAGTCCGACACATGGGCGTCCGGCGGCAAGAACGTCGGCTACGTCGGCAACGCCAGCGGGAACACGCTCACCTTCGGCGCCGTCAGCGCCTCCGCAGCGGGCCGCTACACGGTCGTCGTCCACTACGCCCACAACGACCGGGCGGGCTCCGGGAACTACAACACCAACGTCGAGTCCCGCACCGCGCAGTTGTCGGTCAACGGCGGCACGGCGACCACGCTGACGTTCCGCAACACCTACAGCTGGAACGACTACTGGGCGCTGCCGACGACCGTCAGCCTCGGCTCTGGCACCAACACCCTGAAATTCTCCAACTCGTCCTCCTGGGCACCCGACATCGACTACATCGAGGTCGCCCCGGTGAACGGCTGACCGTCCTCCCCGTCCCCAGGGGCCGCCGCCGGACCGCGAACCGGCCGGCGGCGGCCCCGCCCCGCCTCTTGTCACGGCCACCCGCCGCCCAGCCCGCTCCAGACCGAAAGGCAGCCATGCCGAGCATCGCCCACGACCCCGAGCACCGGCTGTGGGTCCTGTCCGGACCCGGCTCCAGCTACGTGCTGCACCTTGACGACGACCACCGGCTGCGCGGCCTGCACTGGGGGCCTGTCCTCACCCTCGAACAGGCCGTCTCCCTGCTGGAGCGGCCCGAGGCGGGACGCCGTTCCTTCGAGGATCCGGCCGACGGCACCCTGGACCTCGACACCGCGGGAGCCATGCGGTACGCCCTCGCGGGCGTCCAGGTCCGCTTCCCCGACGGAGTACGCGACCTGGAGCCCCGCCTCGTCGGGTATGAGCAGAGCGAGCACCCCCACGGGGGCACGGAGCTGGTGCTCCGGTTCGCCGACCGGCACTACCCGCTCGTCGTGGACGCCCACTACCGTCTGCACACCACGACCGACGTGATCGAACGTCACCTCGTGCTCCGCCACACCGGCACCGATGACGACGGACCGGTCACGGTCGTCCGCGCCGACTCGGCCACCTGGGTCCTGCCCCGGCTGGGCGAGTACCGCCTCAGCCAGGTCCGCGGCCAGTGGTCGGCCGAGACCCAGCTGAACCGGACACCACTGCCGTACGGAGAGCTGCTGCTCACCAGCCGCCGTGGCACCACCGGCCACCAGGCCAACCCATGGGCCATGATCGACGACGGCCGCACCAGCGAGGACCACGGTGCCGTCTGGTCGTGCGCGCTCGCCTGGAGCGGCAGCTGGCGGCTGACCGCCCAGCGGCTGCCCACCGAGCGGGTCACGCTGTCGGCGGGCTTCGGCCACGACCCGCTCACCTGGGAGCTGCCGCCCGGCGGCGAGCTGACGACCCCCGTCTGCGCGGGCGCCTACAGCGAGGGCGGCTTCGGTGCCACCAGCCGCCTGTGGCACCGCCACGTCCTGGACCGGGTCCTCCCCCACGCGGACGAGCTGCGGCCCGTGCTCTACAACTCCTGGGAGGCGACCGAGTTCGACATCGACGTCATCGGGCAGATCGAGCTGGCCGAAAAGGCGGCCGCACTCGGCGTCGAGCTGTTCGTCATGGACGACGGCTGGTTCGGCGCGCGTACCCACGACGCCGCCGGCCTCGGCGACTGGATCCCCAACCCGGCGCGCTTCCCCGA
This sequence comes from Streptomyces sp. NPDC002588, assembly GCF_040295925.1. Taxonomy (NCBI): domain Bacteria; kingdom Bacillati; phylum Actinomycetota; class Actinomycetes; order Kitasatosporales; family Streptomycetaceae; genus Streptomyces; species Streptomyces sp. NPDC002588. The sequence goes on along the minus strand of NZ_JBEOWF010000010.1, from coordinate 148,167 downwards.
CGGCCTCGGACCGCTGATCGACCGGGTGCACGACTTGGGCATGCGGTTCGGACTGTGGGTCGAGCCCGAGATGGTCAACCCCGACAGCGACCTCTACCGCGCCCACCCCGACTGGGTGCTCCACCAGCCGCACCGCCGCCGCACCGAGCACCGCAACCAGCTGGTGCTCAACCTCGCCCGCCCCGACGTCGCCGCATGGCTGCACGGCAGGCTCGACGACCTGCTGACGAAGAACGCGATCGACTTCCTGAAGTGGGACATGAACCGGCCCTTCACCGAGGCCGGCTGGCCCGGCGCGAAGGCGGACCAGGACCGCTTGTGGATCGACCACGTACGCAACCTGTACACGCTCCTCGACCGGCTGCGCGCCGACCACCCGGGGCTGCGCATCGAGTCGTGCAGCAGCGGTGGCGGCCGCCTCGACCTCGGCATCCTCGCCCGCACCGACCAGGTGTGGACCTCGGACAACACCGATGCCCTGGACCGCATGGAGATCCAGCACGGGTTCTCCCAGCTGTACCCGGCACGAGTCATGGGCGCCTGGGTCACCGACAGCCCCAACCCCTACACCGGCCGCAGCGCGCCCCTGGACTTCCGCTTCCACACTGCCATGACCGGCGTCCTGGGCATCGGCGGCGACCTGAACCGGTGGAGCGAGGCCGACCTGGCGCGGGCCGCCGACCTCGTGGCCGCCTACAAGCGCGTACGACACCTGGTGCAGCTAGGCGAACAGCACCGACTGCGGCCGCTCGGGGACGGCGACCTGAGCGCCGTACAGTACCTGGCCCCCGACGGGAAGGAGTGCGCCGTGATCGCTCTCCGGCGCTCACGGCACTTCGGCCACCGCGAACCCGCCCTGCCCTTGCGCGCCCTCGACCCAGCGGCCTGCTACCGCGACACCGCCACCGGCATCCTCCACCACGGCGCTGTCCTGCTCAGCCACGGCCTGCCGTTGGACCTGCCCGCCGACGACTGCGCCTCCACACTCGTCCACCTGGTCCGTGAGCGGACCTGACGACAGACGCCCGTGTGCCCCCGGAGCCGCCACCGGCTCCGGGGGCTGTCGTGGCTACGGGATCGAGACCCGGTAGACCCCGCTGGAGACGTCAGCGGCCGTCGGCGTGACGGTCACGCCGCCGAGGGACTGCGTCCGTCGGGGCGTCGCCGGGTCGTCCCAGTCGCACTTGGCGCCCTCCCAGGCGGAGATCCCGTAGGTGGTGCCCGCGGTGACCTGGTAGTCGGTGGCGATGACGGGCCGGGGCCAGACGCCGGAGACGTCGTAGTCGCTCACGCATGTGACCGAGGTGCCGTCGTCGATCCGGAGGCTGCCGAAGGACACGACGGAAGTGCCTTCCCCTCGGACCTGTGCGGGTACCTCTACGGTGAGCGAGGCCGTGGAGGCGGCGGACGCCGTGGGCGCCGCGGCGAGAGCGGTGACGCTGGTGAGGGCGAGCAGAGTGGTCAGGCCGACGGAGCGGGCCGTGCGGCGTGTGCGGGCGTCGGGGGGTGTGAGACGCATGTCTTCTCCAACCGGCTAAGTGTCAAAAGTGGCCGGCTTGCCGTGCCGGCGACGACGATGTGTTGAATCGTCAAGTAAAAGGTCTAACCTCTGCGACTTGAGGCATCAAGTGATGACCGTGTTAATGGCTTGAACTGTCAAGTCACTTGGCCTGACGGTCAGATGGGCGGGCCCCGGAGCGGTCAGCCCAGCGAGCGGTAGAAGTCCAGGTGGCGCCGCGCGGCGGTGTCCCACGTGTGGCGGGCCGCGAGCTCGCGCCCGGCGGTCCGCAGGGCCGGGTCGTGCTGCGCGAGGGCTTGGCCGAGTTGGCCGGCCAGGTCCTCCGGGGTGGCGGCGAAGCGGGCGGCGGGGCCGAAGACCTCACGCAGGACGGGCAGGTCCCGTACGACCAGCGGTACGCCCGCGGCCAGGGCTTCCATGGCGGCGAGGCCGAAGCCTTCCTTGAGGGAGGGGAAGGCGAAGGCGTCGGCGGCCGCGACGAGCGCCGGCAGTTCGTCGTCGGGCATCGGTCCGAGCACGACCGGCTCGACGCCCAGTTCCGCGGCGCGCTCCTCCCAGCGGGTCCGGTAGTCGCGGTAGTCGAAGAGGGTCTCGCCGCCCGCGATCACCAGCCGCACCTCGGGGCGCCGGGCGCGCAGCAGGGCGTACGCCTCCAGCAGGTCCAGGGAGCCCTTGCGCGGTTCGATCCCGCCCACGGTGAGGACGTACGGGCCGAGGCGGGAGCGCCAGGCGCCACGAGCCTCCGGGTCGGTCCTGGCGAAGCGCTCGTACGCCACGCCGTTGGGGATCACCTCGGCCTTGATGCCCCAGCCGGCGGTGAGTTCGTCCGCGACCGACCGGGAGACGCACAGGTGCGCGTACGGCTCGGCGATGGCCCGCTCGTGGCAGGCGGCCAGCTCGGGGGTGGTGAAGTGGTCGATGTGGTGGACGGTGCGGACGCAGCCGCCGTTCACCGCGTTGGCGCTGATGCAGTCCTGGGCGTGGACGACGTCGTACGCCGCCCCGAAGGGCTCGAACGCCTCGCGCAGGACAGTGATGGAGCGCAGGATGCGCTCGCCGACCGTCTCCTGGGGCGGGCCGTCGGGGAACGGCACGATCCGCACCCGTACGGCCGGGCCCACGGGCCGGAAGAAGCCCGCGTCGCCGCCCCGCCCCAGCGACCACACCGTGACGTCCTCGCCGAGCGCCGCGAGGGCCTCGGCGAGGGCGAGGGTGTGGACGACGCCTCCGCGGGGCTTGGTGGAGTAGCTGAGCAGGGCGATCTTCACGACGGGGTCTCCCGGTAGGCGTCAGGGCGGCGTTCGTCGAGGTGCCGCAGCACCCGCCGGGCGCGGTCGATCTCCTCGGCCACGTCCACCTCGGCGACGGCCAGGCCCGCCTTGGCCCAGGTGCGGGCGAGGATGTCCCCGCCGGGGCCGACGACCTTGGACTGGCCGAGGAAGCGCATGCCGCCCATCGCGCCGGTCTGGTTGGAGGAGGCCAGGACGACCTGGTTCTCGGCGGCGCGGGCCTGGTCGTACAGGTCGAAGAGCTTGGCCTGGCGGTCCTGGGCCATGCGTGGGGCGCGGTTGGTGATGCTGGTGGGCCAGGCGGACAGGCAGGCGAGGATCTCGGCGCCGTCCAGGGCCAGGGAGCGGGCGGACTCCGGGAACGTCTTGTCGTAGTCGATGAGCATGCCGATCCGACCGACCGGGGTGTCGAAGGCGTCGAAGCGGTCGCCCGGCGCGTAGGCCGCGACCTCGCCGGCCGGGAGGTGGACCTTGCGGTGACGGCCCAGGACGCCGTCGCCGCTGACGCACACCGCGGAGTTGTACCGCTCGTCGCCGCCGTCCTCGCAGTAGCCGACGCACACGACCATCTCGGCGGCGAGGCGGGCGACTTGGAGGATCAGCGGGTCGTCCGGCTTGAGGGCCGGGGGCAGTGCCTCGGGGTCGGGGTGGCGCAGGTCGGCGAGGTAGCCGCCGAGCGCGGCGTCGGGCAGGACGAGCAGTCCGGCGCCGGACGACCGGGCGTCGTCGATGAGTTTCGCGATACGCGCGAGGTCGAACTCCAGGTCGCGGCCGAAGTGGGCGGCGGCGGCCGCGATCCGGACGGTGCTCATGTGCTGACTGCTCCTGCGTGCGTGTAGGTTTCCGGGCGCCGGTCGCGCAGGTGCCCCATCGATCGGCGGGCCGTCTCCAGGGCCTGGGCGACGTCTAGTTCGGCGATCGCCAGACCGGCTTCGACACCGGTGTCGGCGAGGATCTCGCCGCCCGGGTCGACGACCTTGGCGCTGCCGACGAAGCGTAGCGACCCGAAGGTACCCGCCTGGTTGGCGGAGATCCACACGATCTGGTTCTCCAGGGCGCGGGCCCGGTCGAAGAGGTCGAAACGGCGCTTCCAGCGGTCGTTGACCAGATCGGTCGCGGCGTTCGTCCGTGCGCCCGGCCAGGCCGAGACGACCACTCCGATCTCGGCGCCGTCCAGGGCCAGCGCGCGGGCCGACTCCGGGAACGCCTTGTCGTAGCAGATCATCATGCCGATCCGGCCGACCGGGGTGTCGAAGGCGTGGAAGCGGTCCCCGGAGGAGTAGCTGGCGTCCTCGCTCAGCGGCTGGTGGACCTTGCGGTGGTTGCCCAGCACACCGTCGCCGTTGACGCAGACGACGCTGTTGTACCGGGTGTCGCCGGCGGCCTCGCAGTAGCCCGCGACCACGGTCATCTCACCGGCCAGGGAGGCCAGTCGGCGAATCTCGGGGCCGTCGAGGGCGAGCGCGGGCGGGCCCTCGTCCAGTTCGCTGTCGTCGTCGAGGCTGAGCAGGTATCCGCCGAGGCATGCCTCCGGCAGAGCGAGGAGCTGTACCTCCTGCTCGCGGGCCTCCTTGATCAACCGCTCGGCGATCGCGAAGTCCTCTTCGAGGTCGCGGCCGAACTCGGCGGCAACTGCGGCCATGCGAAGGGTGGTCATGCGGTCCCCATCCCGGTCACCGTGGAGGTGACCGCTTCTGTGATCTCTCCGTCGGGCCAGCGCAGCCCGACGCCTTGTCCTTCGGTCAGTTCTCCGCACACAGCGCCCGTAGCGGGCCCGGCGGGGAGGGGTGGTGTGCCCGGCGCGTCGGCGGTGAGCATCGCGAAGCCGGGGAAGCAGGTCAGCCAGTCCCCCGCCGATGCCGCCCGCGGCCGGGGCACGGCGGCCACGTCGAGGACGGCTCCGCAGCCGCTCGCCTCGGCGAGCATGCCGAGGGTGCCGGCGATCCCCGCCATCGACACGTCCTTCGCGGCGGCGGGCCGGGCGGCGGCCACCGCGCCGGTCATGGTGCGCAGTTCGTCCGTACGACGGTGGGTGGTCGAGTCCCACTGGCGGCCCCGGTAGCCCGGCCGCCAGCCTCCGCCGAGGTCGGCTGTCAGCCGTACGGTGTGTCCGGGCCGCCCGCCGCCGCCCGGGACCGGACGGTCCGTGCGGCCGAGGGCGGTCACCGACAGGGCGGCGGGGACGCCCAGTTGGGTGTGCCCGCCGAGCACCGGCACGCCGTACGCCTGTGCCGCCCGCCCCAGTCCGGCGAGGATCCGCGCGGCATGCGCGGCGTCCTTCGCGCCCACCGCGTCGAGCAGTCCGAGGGGTGAAGCACCCATCGCGGCAAGGTCGTTGACGTTCACGAGGACCGCGCACCAGCCCGCCCAATCGGGGTCCCGCTCCACCATGGACGGCACGATCGCGTCGCAGGCGGCGATCACGTCCGTACCGGGGACGGGCGCCCCGTCGTCGCCGACGAAGCCCGAGGGAGCAGGGAGCGCGGCGAGTAGGGGCCCCAGCGGCGCCTTCGTGGCAGCCGCCTGTGCCGCGATCCGCCCGATCGGCCACCGCATCAGCACATGCGGGGTGTCCGCGACCGTCGTCTCACGCACCGGACGCCAGCCGAGCCGCTTGAAGAGGACCGTGTTGTGGGCCTGGACGGTCGCGTCGAAGCGCAGCACGCCTTCGGCCTCCGCGCGGGCGCAGGCGGCCCGGACGAGTGCGGCGCCGATGCCGTGCGGACCGCGGGCGCCGGGGGCGACGACGAGCCGGCCGCCGGCCCACCAGCCGATGTCGGGGCCGTCGGCGACCGGACCGAGCCGTACTCCGCCGACGACCGCACCCGCATGGTCCTTGGCAACCAGCACGAGGGTGCGGGGGTCGGCGTCCCGGTCGTCGAGGTCGTGACCCGTGAACAGGCCCTGCTCGTGGACGAAGGCGTCCCGGCGCAGCTGCCGGTAGGCGGCCACCTCCGCTTTGTCCGCGGCCTGTTCTATGTGGAACGCGGGCCGACGGGCGAGCGTGCTGCGGTCGCCGAGCAGGGCCAGGATGTCGACCGGCCCGTCCACCATGGACGGCGCCGCGGATCCGTCGAGGTACACGGCCCTCACCCGCCCGCCGTCTTGAGCACGCTGCACGCCCCACAGGCCGCGCAGCCCGCCTTCTGGTCGGCGCCGCTCATCCCGGCCGCGCGCAACTTCGCCGCGACGCCCTCGGTGACGTACCTCAGCAACTCCGCGTCGGGCGCACGGACCCCGTCGCGGGCGGCGAGCGTGCCGCCCATCGGGCGGAAGGGAACGACGAAGGGGTACACGCCCCGGTCGATCAACCTGCCCGCTCCCGCGATGAGTTCGTCAGGATCCTCGCCGAGGCCGACGAGGAGGTAGGTGGAGACCCGGTTGGGCCCGAAGACCCGTACCGCCTCGTCCCACGCGGCCTCGTACTCGGCCATCGACACCGTCGACTTGCCCGGCATCCAGCGTCGGCGCACCTCGTCGTCGAGGGACTCGACGTGGATACCGATCGCGGTGGCCCCGGCATCGTGGAGCGCGCGGATCCACGCGAGGTCACCGGGCGGCTCGCACTGCACCTGGACGGGCAGTTCGGGCACCGCCTTCAGGACGGCACGCACGGACCGTACGAGATTCCGCGCGCCCCGGTCCGGTCCGGTCGTCGTGCCGGTGGTCATCACCATCTGCCTGACGCCGTCCAGCCGCACGGCCGCCTCGGCGACCTCGGCGAGTTGGGCAGGCGTTTTCGCGGCCACCGTCGCACCCGAGCGCAGGGACTCCTCGATGGTGCAGAAGCGGCAGCGGTCGGACTCGGCGTATCGGATACAGGTCTGGACGACGGTGGTGGCGAGGACGTCGGCGCCGTGCAGACGGGCGATCTGCTCGTAGCGGACGCCTTCAGCGGTCGTCAGGTCGTAGAACTTCGGTCGCTGTACGGCTTCGAGGGTGAGCCCGGTCTCCTCCTCGCCGAGCCAGACCTTGCCGTCGCGTACGGAGTAGGGGCTGTCGGGGTTGGTGGGCAGCGCGGCGTTGGCACCGTCGACGAGGACGTGTCCGTCGTCGCTGGGCCCCGCGCCGTCGGGCCTGCGCACGGGCGCTTCCAACGCGACGCCGTGCAGGGCGAGTTCGGTGCGGGTCATGATCCGCACGTCCACCGCTGTGTTGGTGCCAACGCTCACGGCCTGCCCCTTACAGCTGGTAGGTGGAGTTGATGATGGCGCCCTTGCGCGCGTAGTGGATCAGCGCGTCCTGGACGTCGAGGGGGTGGGTCGGGATGACGCCCTCGATCAGGTCCTCCTCGCGGGCGCCGTGCAGCGACAGGCCGAAGCGGCAGCAGAAGACCTTGCCGCCCTCCGCGATGAACGTCTTGAGCTGGTTGTTGATGTTGTGCTCGCCGGGGAAGGCGGAGTTGCCGACGGTCGGGAAGCCGCGCGTGGCAAGGCAGTTGAGCGAACCCGGGCCGTAGAAGTAGATGGCGGTCTCGAAGCCCTTGCGCAGGGCGCGGGTGGCCTGGAGCACGGCGACGAAGGAGACCGACGACTCGTGGGCGATGCCGTGGACGAGGGTGAAGTAGGTCTCGCCGTCCTCGGCCTTGTAGTCGGGGAAGACCTTGGTGTCGCCGTAGATGCTGGTGCCCTCGGGGAGGGAGGGGTGGGGGATCTCGTTGAGGGACTTCTGCTCGATCTCGCTGAGTTCGGCGGTGACGGTGGATTCGGACATGGCTGTCTCCTTGCAGATGAGGGGAGTTGACGGTGGATCAGTCGTACAGCGCGGCGAATGTGTCCTTGAAGACCAGTTCGCCGAGTTCGCCGCCGCCGGTCGCTTCGGCGAGCCGGGCGTACTCGCCCGTGAAGTCGCCCCACGGCTGGTCGCTGGCGAAGAGCACCCGGTCGTGGCCGATGCCGCGGCGCTCGATCTCCTGGGCCAGCCAGCGGGGAGTGAAGCCGATGGCCCAGGAGAGGTCGGTGTAGACACGCTTGCCGGCCGTGATCCAGTCGAAGAACCGGGAGCCGACAAGCTTGATGTGGCCGCTCATCCCGCCGCCGAAGTGCACGAGATGGACGGGGACCTGGTCTGCGTACCAGTCCACCAGGTTGCCGACCTCGTCGATGTCGGAGGCCGCGCCCGGCGAGGTGTGGACGTGGACGACCAGACCGTGGCGGCCGGCCTCCTGGAAGATCCGGTCCAGCATCGGACGGCAGGCCGGATCGGTGGGACGCCCGCCCAGCAGGAAGCTCAGCTTCAGTGCCTTCACTCCCTGCTCCCCTGCCAACGCCAGTGCCTGATCGGTGCGTTGTGCGTCCTCCGGGCGCGGGGACACCCACAGTCCGGCCCGGATCCGGTCGTCGCTCTGCGCGGCCTCGATCGCCAGTTCGTTGAAGGAGAAGGCGATCGCGGGGTCGGGGACGCCGTAGTTGGGGATGACAAGGGCGCGTTCGGTGCCCTCCGCGTCGAGGTCGGCGACGAGTTGCTTGACGGTGGCACGGGCGGTGGTGTCGGGGTGGACGGGCGGGCCGCCGTAGAAGGGGTAGGCGGGCAGGACGCCGATGTGGCGGTGTGCGTCGTAGACCATGTCCTTGGGTCCTCAGCCGATCGGGAGGGCGGAGGCGAGTTCGCTGGGCGCGCCGGTGAGGGCACCGCAGACGTCCGCCATGCGGCGCGAGGCGTCGATGTGGTTCGCCAGGAACTCGGCGTCCCGGCCCACCGCCTCGAAGCGTCCGGAACCCCACGAGTACTGCCAGGGCAGGCCCAGGAAGTACAGGCCCGGCGTACTGGTGGCGCCCCGCCAGTGCATCGGGTAGCCGCGGCCGTCGAAGGCCGGTATCTCGACCCACCGGTGGTCGCGGGTGAAGCCGGTCGACCAGACGACGGAGGTGATGCCGGCGGCCTCCAGATCCAGCGCGGCCGCCTGCTCGGAGGGCTCCCAGACCGGTACGTACCGAGCCTCGTCCGGGGCGTCGATCCCGTGCGCGGTGATGTACGCGTCGATGCTGTCCTTGATGCCCTCGGCCACCGCGTCCGCGCGGTCGAGGTTGACCTTCAGGTCGTCGGCGAAGTCCATGTGCGTGCCGTCGATGCCGGTCAGTCGCCCGTACAGGCGCATCCCGTCGCGGGCGAAGGCCCGCAGGTCGATGTCACGACCCCCGTCACGCCCGGTGACGTAGTGGTTGACCCGCATCCGGACGGCACCGGCGTCGTCGAACTCGCCGATGTCCTTGGCGTAGTAGCCCATGTCGTCCAGCCAGGCCACACAGTCCCGCCCGCGGTAGAAACGGGCTACGCGGGGCGCACTGCCGACGGCCAGGTGCACCTGCCGGCCGGCCAGATGCAGATCCTCGGCGATCTGGCATCCGGACTGGCCCGTGCCGACCACCAGGACGGCGCCCTCGGGAAGCTGGTCCGCGTTGCGGTAGCGGGAGGAGTGGATCTGCTCGACGCCGGCGGGCAGCCGCTCGGCCATCCGCGGGACCGAGGGGGTGTGGTACGGGCCGGTGGCCACCACCACCTGGTCGGCGGTGAAGTCGCCTTCCGATGTGCTCAGTTCGAAGACACCGCTCGGAGACCGCCGCAACCCGTCGACGGACACTCCCTCCGCCAGCGGGGGCTGGAAGAAGGCGACGTAGTCCTCCAGGTACCGGATGATCTCGTCACGGACCATGAACCCGTCGGGGTCGTCCCCCGGATAGGGGTAACCGGGCAGTTTGCACTGCCAGTTGGGGGTCACCAGGCAGAACGAGTCCCAGCGTCGCTCGCGCCACTCGTGGCCGACCCGGTTCCGTTCGACGACGACGTGCTCGATACCGCGCTCACGCAGGCAGTAACTGACCGACAGCCCCGCCTGGCCGCCACCGACAACCGCGACCGGGTAGTGGGCCCCGGCCAGCCGCGGCGCGTTCACCGCGCGCTCCCGTCGGCGTTGCTCAGGGCCTCGACCGCGACCTTGGCCCCGTCGAGGGAGGCGTACGTGGCCGCGGTCTCCTCGATCTGCGCCAGCTGGTCGGAGGCACCGGTGCAGGCGAACCCGTACTTCTCGCGCACCCGGTCGCTCGCGATTCCGAGCGCCGTCCGGCTCCGCTCCAGGAAGTCACCGAGCTCGTACACGCCACCGGTGGTGAGGTAGTCCTCGATCACCGTGGAAGGTGAGTAGCAGCGCTGGGTCTCTCCGTCGGGCCAGCGCACATGGAAATACAGCTCCGGCATGAAAATCCTCCATGCGAGGCGCCGAGGTTTTGCCACCTCGCCGCTGGTTGTGGCGACCACTTCAGCCAGCGGGAATTACGGAACGAGGTCATCCGGAATAAAGCGGAGTTACGGGGTCCTCACCACGGGTGTTGATTCGCGTACGCAGAGTTGCCTCTGAGGCAAATTCGGGCCTTCATTCAAGGCGTCCACGGCCCGGGCAGAGGCGAATCCCGCCTTTCAGTCGACCTGCTCGACCTGTCGGGCCAGTTCATGCAGGTGAACTGCGAGATGAAGTCTCAGGATGTGGTCGGGCTGCTGCCAGTCCCGTCCGAGCAGGCTGCCGATGCGGTCGATCCGCTTGAGCAGCGTGTTGGTGTGGATGTGCAGCGCGCGGGCAGTGCCGGCCAGGTTGCGGGCGTTGGCGAAGTACGCGGCGAGGGTGCCCACCAGGTCGGTTCCCCGCTCCGAATCGTGGGCGACGAGCCCGCCGAGGGAGTCGTCGAGGAACGCGTCGAGATCCTGGTCCCGATCGGGATCGAACAAGATCGTGTACATGGCGAGCTGCTCCGTGGTCGTACCGCCGTCCCGCACCCCGAGACCGCGCAGCAGCCGGCAGCAACGGCTCGCCACGGTGACGCCGCGACCGAGTGGCTCCGTACCGGGCGGGACGGGTGCGGCACAGACGAGAGCGGGGACGCCGAGCACGCGCCTGAGGCGCTGATGGACGGCCTTCGCGGCCTCTGCAGCGTCCTTGCCGCGGATCAGCGCCACCGGGACTCCGAGGTGTTCGCCCGCCAGACCGTCGTACTCCTCCGCGAGGCCGTGCAGCAGGCGGGTGGTGTCAGCGAGCCGGTCCTTCGCCGTGGCCACCACCAGGACGGTGTCCAGACGCTCAGGCTCGATGTGCCGGGCGCGTGCGCGCAGCGCGAGCTCGCTGGAGAACGGGCGTGGCGCGGTGAGGAGTTGGGTGAGCAGCTCGCCCCGTACGCGTTCTTCGGCCCGTACGACGGCGTCCTGGGTCAGGGTCAGCAGGGCCGCGGTCTGCGCGGCGCGTTCGAGGGTGCGCGCCTCGACCGGGTCCGGGTCGCTGTGGCGGGACAGGACCAGGGCGCCCATGTGGGTCGCGCCGACGACGACCGCCGCCACGGTGTGGCGCAGCGTGGCGCCGCGGTCGACGGTGACGCAGCGCCCGGACCTGCGGCTGTCCTCGATGCCGAGGACGATCGCCGCGGCCATGCGCGGGCAGGCGGTGAGGACGGCCCGCTCGCGGACCTTCGCCTCGTCCTCGTCGGCGGGCTCTCCGCGCGCGACGAGCACGCGCTGGGCGTGGTCGAGGAGCAGCACACCGCCGCCCAGGGTGTCCACGACGAGGTCCGCCACGGCACCCACGTCGCCGCCGGCGAGCACCAGCCGGGTGAGCGCCCCGTGGACGGCCTCGGCCTCCTCGATCGTCGCGTACGCCCTTTCCAGGGCCTGCAGCGCGCGGCGGCTCTCGTCGTACAGCCGCGCGTTCTCCAGCGCCACCGCTGCATGGTCCCCGAAGGCCGTCAGCAGGGCGACGTCGTCCCGGACGAACGGCCGCTCCTGCCGGTTCGCCGCGATCAGCGTGCCGAGGAACCGGCCGCCCGCGACCAGCGGAACCCCGAGCATCGACACGATGCCCTCCGCCTCGATGGCACTGTCGACGCGGGGATCATGGACGATCTCGGTCGACGCCAGGTAGTCGCTCTCCCAGTACGGGGCCCGCGTGGTGGCCACGCGCCCGGCGATGCCGACGTGGGCCGGCGCGTGCACCCGCTCACCGAACCCCGGGGTCAGCGTGCCGACCGTGGAGCGCACCCGCAGGTACGTTCCGTTCTCCTCCAGGACCGCCAGATACGCGAGGTCGGTGCCGATCAGGTCGTGGGCGTGCTCGACGACGCTGGCCAACACCTCGTCCAACCCGCGCAGGGCGGTCAGGGAACGCGCCGTGGCGTACAGGCTGGACAGTTCGCGCTCCCGGCGGCGGTGCCGCTCGATCAGCTCGTCGTCCGTGCGATCCATGAGACGTCCTAGGTTGCCGCCCCCTGCCGAGTGTGTGAATCATATGCCTTATCCGCGATCAGAGTGGAGGATTCCCACCTCTGCACGGCTGGAGCATCGCCGTAGCGTTTCGGACAACGAGCGGTGAATCACCCCGCTCGCCGTACCGGCCGCCTACAGGCCCTTCCATCGCATGCTCGGGAAGGATCTCGCATGATCACATCCCCTCACCCGGCCAGTCCCACCTGGGACCGCATCGCCCTGCCCGACCCCACGGTCCGGGAGCGCGTCAGCGCGGAGGAATGGGCGGTGCGCGTGGATCTGGCCTCCTGCTACCGGCTGATCGCCCGGTACGGCTGGACCGACATGATCTACAACCACATCTCGGCCAGGGTGCCCGGCACTCACGACCGGTTCCTGATCAACGCCTTCGGTCTCCTCTACGAAGAGGTCTGCGCGTCGAACCTGGTCACGGTCGATCTGGCGGGCAACGTCCTGGACGGCCCCGAGTCGGGCGCCAACCCAGCCGGCTTCCTCATCCACTCCGCCATCCACCGGGCCCGTCCCGAGACGGCGTGTGTGTTGCACACCCACAGCAAGGCCGGTTCCGCCGTGGCGGCACAGCCGCGCGGTCTGCTCGACATCAGCCAGCACGCCATGCGGTTCCACGGCCGGCTGGCCTACCACGACTTCGGCGGCATCGTGCTGGACGAGGCGATGCAGGACAAGCTGGTCGGCGACCTCGGCGACAAGCGGGCGCTGATCCTGCGCAACCACGGCCTGCTCACCACCGGCAAGGACGTCCGCTCGGCGTTCGAGGACCTCTACTACCTCGAACTGGCCTGCCAGATCCAGATCGCCGCGCAGGCCGGCGGCACGGTGATCGAGTGCGACGAGGAGATCGCCGAGCACACCGCCCGGCAGTTCGACACGTCCAACGAGGCCTTCATCCACGGCCGCGACTGGGCCGCCCTGCGCCGCATGCTCGACCGCACCAATCCGTCGTACGCGGAATGAGCCGTCCCATGGGAAGCGAGCAGCTCACTACGCGGTCGGTCCGGGCCCGCGCCGTCGACGTCCCCCTGTCCCGGCCGGTCCGGACAGCGGTGGGCGATGTGCCCACGGCACCGCTCGTCCTGATCGACGTCGGCACCCACCAGGGGGTCCGCGGCCGGTCGTACATCTTCGGATACACGGACCGGACCCTGGGCTCTCTGGTCCGCCTCATCACCGACATCGGACCCGAGCTTGTCGGGAAGTCCGTGGCTCCGGCGGAGCGCATGCGCGCCTTCGACCGCCGCTTCAAGCTCCTGGGGTGGCAGGGCCTCGTGGGGATGGTGGTCGGCGGTCTCGACATGGCCCTGTGGGACGCCCTCGGCCGGGCGGCTGGGCTCCCCGTCGTCACCCTCCTCGGCGGCGAGCCCAAACCCCTTCAGTCGTACGACAGTTACGGCGTCGTCGACCCGGCCGAGGATGGCCCGGTCCTGGAGAAGGCGATCGCCCGCGGATTCCGCGGCATCAAGATCAAGCTTGCCGGCCGGACCACGGAGGACGACGTGAAAGTCGTACGGGAGGTCCGGGAGATCATCGGCCCCGAGGTGGCGCTGATGGTCGACTACAACCAGTCGCTCACCCCCACCGAGGCCGTGAAGCGCATCAACCGCCTCACCGAGTACGACCTCACCTGGGTGGAGGAGCCGGTACCCGCCGACGACCTCCACGGTCACGCCGCTGTCCGCCGCGCCTCCCCCGTCCCCGTGCAGACGGGTGAGAACTGGTGGTTCCCGCGCGGCATGGCGAACGCGGTCGCGGCCCGGGCCAGTGATCTCTGCATGCTGGACATCATGAAGATCGGCGGGGTGACCGGCTGGATCCAGGCGATGGGCCAGGCCGACGCGGCCTCGCTCCCGCTGTCCAGCCACCTCTTCCCGGAGGCGAGCGCGCACACCCTTGCGGTGACGCCGACGGCCCACTGGCTGGAACACCTCGACTTCGCCGGCCCGCTGCTGGCCGAACCCGTACAGCCGGTCGACGGCACGATCACCGCGCGAGGACCCGGACTCGGCATCACCTGGGACGAGGAGGCCGTGGCGCGCTTCAGCTGCTGAGACTTCCCGAGCCGGATCGTCACCCACCCGCACTGGAGGACACCGCTCGCACCTGCACACCTGATCGAATGGAGTACGAGACGTGTCTTCCGTAGTGCGCGTAGCGGCCGTACAGGCCGAACCCAAGTGGCTGGACCTCGACGCCGGCGTGGCCCACGCCGTGGACCTCATCGCCCAGGCCGCGGCCGGCGGGGCCGAACTGGTTGCGTTCCCCGAGGTGTTCCTGCCCGGCTATCCGTGGTGGATCTGGCTGGACTCCCCCCTCGCGGGCATGCAGTACGTCCCCCGCTACGCGGAGAACTCCATGACCCGCGACGGAGAACACCTGGCCCGCATCGCGGCGGCCGCCGCCGAGCACGGCATCTTCGTCGTCCTCGGCTTCGCCGAACGCACCGTCACCGGCAGCCTCTACATGGCCCAGGCGACCATCGACGACACCGGCCGCATCCTCTCCGTGCGCCGCAAGCTCAAGCCGACCCACGCCGAACGCACCGTCTACGGCGAGGGCGACGGCAGCGACATCCAGGTCCACGAGACCAGACTCGGCCGGCTCGGCGCGCTCAACTGCGCCGAGAACATGCAGCCGTTGACCAAGTACACGATGTTCAGCAAGGGCGAGCAGATCCACGTCGCCTCCTGGCCCAGCTTCTCCGTCTACCGGGGGAAGGCGACGGCGCTCGGTCCCGAGGTGAACACCGCCGTGAGCCTGGTGTACGCCGTCGAGGGCCAGACCTTCGTCCTCGCACCCTGTGCCACGGTCGGCCAGGCCGCCCAGGAACTGTTCTGCGACACCGACGCCAAGAAGGAACTCCTGCTGCAGGGCGGCGGATTCACCCGCATCTACGGCCCCGAGGGCAGCGAACTCGCCAAGCCGCTGCCCGAGACCGAGGAAGGCATCCTCTACGCCGACCTCGACTTCGCCCTCCTCTCGATCGCCAAGAACGCCTACGACCCAGCCGGTCACTACTCCCGCCCGGACGTCTTCACCCTCATGTTCAACCCGAACGCGACCCACGCGGTCCAGCTCGTCGGCCCGACCGGCGGCGCGTCGGTCACAGGACCCGGACCCGCCATCGCCGCCACCGAGCCGGCCGAATCCGGCACGGACACGGCGGTGGCGGACTGAGCACGGGAGGGTGGCACTGGGTGACCGTCCCACCCTCCCCCCTCCCCCATGTACGACTGATTCCGTGAAAGGAACAAGGCAATGAGCGCCAACGACCCGTTCGCCCGCCTCCCCGAGGCCGCGACCTTCACCGTCACCAGCACCACTCTGACCGACGGCGCCCCTCTGCCCATCGAGCAGATGTCCGGCCTGTTCGGCGTCCCGGGCGGCAAGGACGTCTCTCCGCAGCTGTCGTGGAGCGGCGCCCCCGAGGGCACGAAGAGCTACGCCGTGACGATGTACGACCCCGACGCCCCGACCGGCTCCGGCTTCTGGCACTGGGCCGTGGCCGACCTCCCCGCCACCGTCACCGACCTGCGCGAGGGCGTCGGCGACGACACCGGCTCGAACCTTCCCGAGGGCGCCTTCCAGGTACCCAACGACGCCCGCACCGGCCGTTTCATCGGCGCGGCCCCGCCGGCCGGACACGGCCCGCACCGCTACGTCTTCGTGGTGCACGCCCTCGCTGTCGAGAACATCGGTGTCCCGGCCGATACCAGCTCGGCCTTCCTCGGCTTCACCATGGCCCGCCACATCCTCGGCCGCGCGGTCCTGACCGCCACCGCCGAAACCCCCGCCTGATCGCCAGGCCGCCATGCCGCCATGCCGCCGGGCAGTGGCTCGGGATGAGAGGCTGACCGAGTCCGGCCTCCGTGTCCGCCGAAGAATGAGGAGTGTTCGTGCCCGAGCCGCAACCCGTCCCGCAGGCAGTGCTGAGCCCACTCACCAGCTCCGCCGTCTTCCTGGTCGTGACGGGATCCGGACGGGGAGGGGGCTCGTTCAGCCGGCTGAGCGGGTGGCCCGCACGATCAGTTCGGTGACGGGGCCCGGGTCGCTCACGGCGACCGCGTGGAGTGCGCGGACCCTGACGGTGTGGGCGTGGGCGCGTTCGGCCATCCACTGCTCGGCAGCCGGAGGGATGTTGCGGTCCTCGGTGGCCACGAGGTACCAACTGGGGATCTGCTTCCATGCCGCAGCGGTGGACTTCTCCTGGAGCGCGGCCAGGGTGATGGGCCGCTGCCCCACGGCCATCACCTGAGCGGTGGTGGTCGGCACTCCGGCCGCGAACTGCTCCCGGAACAGTTCCTTCTTGATGACCAGCTCCTCGCCCTGGCCGCCGCCGGGCAGTGGGCAGTACTGGGTGGAGGTGGCCTGAGCCAGGGTGCTGCCGGGGTACTTGCCGGTGAGTTCCAAGGCGCTTTCGCCGATGTCCGGAACGAACGCGGCTATGTAGACGAGGGCTTCGACCCGAGAAGCTTCTGCTGCGGCGACGCTGATGACGGCGCCGCCGTACGAGTGGCCCACAAGCACGATCGGGCCCGGAATACTGTCCAGGACGCTGCGGATGTAGGCGGCATCGCTGGTCAGCCCGCGCAGGGGCAGGGCCGGCGCGATGACATGGTGGCCTTGCCGCTGAAGCCGTTCGACGACGGCACTCCAGCTGGAGGCGTCCGATGTCCACCCCGACCCAGATCGCATTGCTCTGATGTCGTGAGGTCATGCCTCCCGTGTTCCCGGCGCCCTATCATGGGAGCGTTTTCGGAGCCGGTATTAGGCGGGGGCGGCTGATGTTGCTGACAATCACTGCTCAGGACGAGCAGCCGGGAGCGAGTGCCGGGGCCACGCATGACCTCAGGGCGTGGCTGGGCCGGCAGCGTGATCTGCGCGGGGTGATCACTCGTGCCGGAGGGACGCCGAGCCCGGGCGCCATGGGTGCGTCGACTGAAGTCATCACGGCTCTGCTGGTTCCGGGTGGAGTGGCCACCGTACTGGCGAGTGCGGTCGTAGCCTGGGTGCGCAGCCGTGCCGGCAAGCAGACGGTGACCCTCACCCGGCCCGATGGTGCGCAGTTCACCGTCACCACCGAGGGGGTCAAGGACCTGACAGCCAGCCAGGTGTCCGAGTTGGTGCTGAAAGTCGCTTCGTCGCTGGAACTTCAGCAGAGCACCGTGGAAGGCCCACAGCAGGACACCCGGGAAGGGTGATGCCGCACTCGATGCGCCATACCAGCGACTTTTCCGGTGAGTCGGCGTATGCCGTCGTGGTTGGGACGGGCCATCACAGAAAGGCCTCCGCCCTGGAGGACCTGCCCAGCGTGGGTGACACGGCGCTGAACGTGGCCCGAGTCCTGCATGAAGTGTGCGGCATGGACACCTCGCGTATCACCTTGCTGCTCGATCCGGAGGACGACGGAGTCGTCGTCGAAGCCGTGGAACACGCGGCGTCCACCGCGCGAGGGCTGCTGCTGTTCTACTTCATCGGACACGGCCTGCTCGGTCCTCAGGACGAGCTGTACCTGGCCACGCATTCCAGCCAGTCCTACGAGCGGGTCGCCCACTCGGTGCCGTATCGGTCGATCCGGAACCTGCTCAGCACCTGTCCAGCTCGTGCCGTTGTTGTCCTGGACTGCTGCTTTTCCGGGCTCGCGGAAGCAGCCTCGCGCGGCCGCCGGAACGAAGCTCTTGCCAGTGCTCGCCCCCAGGGCAGCTATCTGCTCAGTTCTGCCTCCGACTACGCGCTGTCGTTCGCTCCTGCGGGCGAACGCTTCACAGTGTTCTCCGGCGCGGTGCTGGAACTGCTCGAACACGGGGATCCGGCCGCACCCGCCTGGATGACCCTGGATTACCTGTACGCGGCACTGGACCGCAGTTTTGAAGATACGGCCGTGCGCCCGCACCGTCTGAGCGAGGACCGCGCAGGCGAACTCGTCATCGCCGCCAACCGTGCCTATCGCAGGCCATTGCGGACACCCCCCGACTCCCCTCACCCGACGGACGACCTCCCTTGCCCGTATCCAGGCATGGAACCCTTCCAGGCCGAGGACAGCGACCGGTTCTTCGGCCGGGACGATCTGGTCGCCGATCTCCTCGGCAAGGTCTGCGAGCCCCCCGGTGCTTCGCCGCTGGTTTTGCTGGGCCCCTCCGGAGTGGGCAAGTCGTCCGTGCTGCGCGCCGGCTTGCTGGCCGGCCTCGAACGCAAGTACGAGGCGGACGCGTTGACGCCCTGGCCCGTCATCCTGCTCGCCTCCCCAGGCCAGGAGCCGATGCGCGCGTTCGGGGAGCGATGGGCACAGGCCACGGGCCGGTCGTACGCCGAGGTCGAACCGGAGCTGGCGGCCGGACGGTTACCGGGTCCTGTCGCTGGACGTCCCCAGTGCCAGGTGCTGGTGATCGACCAGTTCGAAGAAGTCTTCACACAATGCCAGGACGCAGCCGAACGGGAGCGCTTCATCCGGCTTCTGTGTGCTGACCGCGGTGCACACGGGCCCCGCGTCGTCCTCGGGATGCGCGCCGACCACTACGGGAACTGCTTGTCTCACCCCGCGTTGGTCAAAGCGCTGCGCGACCGGTCGGTCATCGTGCCCCCGTTGGGCGAGGACGGCGTACGGGCCGCCATCGAGCAGCCTGCCCGTGCCGCAGGCCTGCAGCTCGAACACGGTCTGACCGATCTGCTGCTGCGGGACCTGCGGGAAGGCGGGCACCGCGATCTGGGCTCCGCACTTCCCTTTCTCGCCCACGCGTTGCGCGAGACATGGCTCCGGCGCAGCGCCGGGACACTGA
Organism: Streptomyces sp. NPDC002588; assembly: GCF_040295925.1. NCBI lineage: Bacteria > Bacillati > Actinomycetota > Actinomycetes > Kitasatosporales > Streptomycetaceae > Streptomyces > Streptomyces sp. NPDC002588. The sequence continues at coordinate 129,328 of NZ_JBEOWF010000010.1, read as the reverse complement.
CGCTGGCCGGTTATGCGGACACGGGCGGGATCTGGGACTCGGTCACCGAGACCGCAGAGAGGATCTACCAGGAACTGGCCGAGCCGGGCCGCGAGGTCCTGCGCGATCTCCTGCTCAGCATGGTGCTCGTACGCTCCGGCAGTGGAGAGGCGGTACGCCGTCGTGCGGGCTTCGACGAGCTGACGCACGGTCGCTCCGTCCTGCAGAGCCAGTTGGTGCGTCTGGTGGGCGACCGGCTGGTGCATGTCCGTCTGATCACCCGGGACCGGACAGGTGCACAGATCTCCCACGAAGCCCTGCTCCGGGCGTGGCCAAGACTGCGTCAATGGATAGCCGAGGACCGGGCCGGGCTGGTGACCCGCCAGCAATTGGCGGACGCAGCGGACGAGTGGCAGCGCGCAGGCCGTCAACAGGCCTACTGCTATCGGGGCGTCCGACTGGCCAATGCGGAGGACTGGACACTCAAGGAGGGCAGGCGCAGGCCTCTGCGCCCGCTGGACGCCGAGTTCCTCAAGGCCAGCCGTGCCGCGGAGGACGCCGAGCGCACCCGGGAACTCACTCGTGCCCGTAGGCTGAAGCAGTCACTGGGCGCTGTTGTCATCGCTCTGGTCATGGCCTTGGTGGCAGGAGGGATTGCGCTGCAGCGCAACGCCGTCGCCCAGCACAACAGGAAGACGGCACAGACGCGGCAACTGGAGGCGCAGACACGGCAGTTGGAGGCGGCGGCACGCGCCGAGATCTCTTCGGACCCCCGGGCCGCGCTGTGGCTGGCAGTCGCCGCCTACCATCGTACGGGCGGAGACGGAACAAGCCGCGCGACACTGCTCGATGTGCTCAGCGGAACGCAGTTCTCCGGCTCGGCACAGGCGGGGACGACCGGGGGATCACCGCTTTCTTACAGTCCGGACGGGCGGACACTGGTGATGGGTACGGGAATCGGTACCGCGGAGATCTTCAGAGCGATCGGTTCCAGCCAGGTGCAGCGCGTCGCGGACGTGGCGCCGAGTCCGTACACGGAAGGCTTCGGACTCACATGGACCTGGGTCTCCGATCACTCCATGATGCTCATCGCAGGCAACGGCATCCTCGGCCGATTCTCCCTCACCGACCGGTCGGAACCCAAGCCGCGAGGTTATCAGCGCCTGGTGCGGGGCCTGGAAGCCGCGGGGTTCAGTACCGACGGCACACTGCTGGTGACAGCACCGGTCGGATTCGGGCCGGCCACTTTGTGGGCCACCGGTCACGGCTCCGGCCATGCCCGCTCGGTGGCGTCCTTCCCGACCCGCCCGAGCAGCATCCAGACGATCACCTTCTCAGCCAGACACCATCTACTGGCCTTGGGATGGCAGGACGGCATAGTGGAGCTGTGGGACGTGGCCGACCCCTCCGCACCGCACCGACTGGGACAGCTCCCCGGCACCGGCGACGCTCCCCAGACTGCCGCCTTCAGCGCGGACGGAACGAGGCTGGCGGTCGGCTCACAGGACGCGCAGACACGCCTGTGGGATCTGTCGGATCCCGCTCATCCCAACCGAGTGGCCGTCCTCAGCGCACACGGCGGGCCGGTGACGTCGGTCGCCTTCGACACGGCCGGACGCTACCTGGTCACCGCGAGTACGGACCGCACCGCAATCCTGTGGGATGTCTCAGCCCGGCAAGAACCGGTGCGAGCAGCCGCCTTCAGCGGCCAGCAGGCCCAAAGCGCCGCCTTTTCTCCCGATGGCGGCAGCGTGGTCACCGCAGACCCGGCCGGCCAGCTCTACTTCTGGACGATCACGGACCGGCTCACCCCGCAGAGGACCGGGCAGGTGGCACCCCGCACACCCGTAAAGTACGCCAGCCAGGTCATGCCCGTATTCCCGCACGCATTGCACCCGCGCGGCAGACTGCTGGCCCTGGCCACCGGGGAAAAGCAGATGAGCCTCATCTCGCTGAACGGCCCTCAGACGAGCCACACCACCGCGACGATTCCCGTCGGCGACTGGTACCGCCTCGAGACTCAGGAAATTTTCTCGCCCAATGGCCGTCTCCTGGCAATCACCGAGCAGACCGGGACCACAACCGTCTGGAACGTGTCCGACCCCGGCAACCCGAAGCAGTGGGCGCGGGTTCACATCGACACAGACGAAGCCGCCGTGCCAGGCTTGGCGTTCTCGCCCGACGGCACGCTCATGGCCGCGAACGTCCTCCACCACCCCACCACCCTGTGGAACATCTCCCGTCGCGGTAAGCCGGTGCGCATGACACGGATCAAACAGGCAGAACTCCACGGCGGAGACCCGCTCTTCATCCCCGGAGGCAAACTGCTCGCCATCGGTACGGACTTGTACAGCGTGACGGATCCGCGTTCTCCCCGACGGTTGGCCACGCTTCCCGACCCAGATGGTGACTACTCGCGACTCATGGGGAACGCAGCCGCCGTCAGTCCAGACAGCCGACTGCTGCTGTTCGACTCGCTCGGCCGCGGCATCCTATTGTTCGACATCTCGTCGCCGAGCAAGCCGCGCTATCTGAGCCGGTTGCCTGACACCGAAGACTATGGCCAATTCGCATTCAGTCCCGACAGCCGCATGATCGCAGGACCCGGCAGCAAGAACCAGGCACTGCTGTGGGATGTCGGCATACCGTCCAGCCCGCACACGCTTGCCCACGTCGATCTCGACGAAGGTCTGAGAGAGGTCGCCTTCTCCGCCGATGGCTCCAGCCTGTTGACCTACGACACCCAAACCGTCACGACATGGCGAATCGCCCCGCTCAGCGCAGCCGTCCGTGACCCGGACGGCCGTGCCTGCCGCCTGGCCGGGTCCAACCCCATCCAGGAGCAGTGGGCGGACGTTGCGCCCGACATTCCCTTCAGCAGAGTGTGCACAAACCTTCCCTCCGCCCCGGCGACGCCAACCGGGCTCCCGCTCGAGCTGTTGCCATCGGCCATTCCCGCCGGCCGTTGACTCCGAAACAGCCGGATCGCAGAGTCGTACCGCCGCCTGCACGGCTGCCGCTGCGGCGGTCATCGTCTCGGCCGGTGGCGGCGTCGCCGACGACCTGGTCTCCGCCCTCAACAATCCGGCGATCGAGGCGGTCTGCTCCCCCGCCGGGCAGGTCGGAAGCGGCAACACGTCACAGTCCAGCGATCGTGGACGAATCCCGCAAGGGGATGCCGCAGGCTGGAGCGGCAGCATCACCAACCAGCGGAATGCTCCCGTCGACTTCACCGTCCAGGCGATCTGCAGACACCGACTCCTGATCATCTTCAACAATGCGACCGGACCGCTGGGCCAGGGACGTCTGCGAAGCCCTCGACCACGAACCGCTACCGAAGAACATCGAAGACACCCACGCCGAGCTGAAACACCTGGTCAAGATCGACATCCTCACCGAGGCCGACATTGGCAGCTCCACCGGGAAGTAGTGACCGACGAGACGTGACCAGCATGGTCATCATGGACCGGGTCCTTCGAAGCCGCATCAGGCGGCGTATTGGACTCGATAGCGAGGACTGATTTAGACGTGATCAGGGTCAGCAGGACCAGCGCATAGGTTCACCCTGACGAGCCGAAGTCAGTAACGTGCGCCCACGGGCCTTCGACCGGATTCAGCTCGGGTGCATAGGCCGACTGCAGGAACACCGTCAGCCACTCCCGCGCGGCAATCAGTTCGCGCATCGTGTGCGGGACATGGGTGTTCAACCGGTCCCGCACCGGCCATCGGCGCCTTGACCAGGCGGTGGATGCCATCGAGCAACCCGATGCAGTCGCGCTCGCCCATGCTGCGGCGCTCGCCTTTCCGGTCGGCGTGTGCACGCAGTCGGTGGGACGACCACGTCCGCGACCCCGGGCGGAGAGCAATCAGACCAGTCACCGACAGCCGTCCAGAGCGGCGACCGCCGACCGTCACGGCCGGTGTGGTCCCGCGCCGTCACCAGGTTCGGCCTCTGGGCGGCCGACGGGTGAAACCCGCTTCGTCCTCGGAGCAGATCCAGCCCCCGCAGGCCGCCCGGGCGCTTTTACCTCCGACCAGGTCGCCTCCGTCCAGACGGTCATGGTCTGCTCGTCGGGTTCGGCCATCCGCCGCGCCGGTATCTGCGGGCTGAAGTCCAGGCTGTGCATGAGCCGGGTCGCGCCCGAGACTCTGTAGGAGATGTGGAACTTCCACCGATCAGCGTGGCCACCCGGCCGTCGGTCCACATCTGGTCCTCAGCCCAGCCCTGGGCGGTCGGCCCCTGGTCGAGGTACTCGGCCAGCCGGGCCAGACAGTACGGCGAAAGCCGGGCGCGTCGCCCGCCGGCCCGCGGGAGGTCAGCGCCTCCGACCCTTCGTTCCTCCACGTCACTCTGAAGAGCCGACCTCAGTTACTTGGAGGCGGCGGAGACGAGTCCGTCGAGCCAGGCCTGGTGGCCGTTGAGCATCGGGTTGGGGCGCTCGCCCGCCAGGGCCGCGGCGGGCCGGCCGATCTGGGTCTCCTGGGTCAGGATCCGTACCCGGCCGCCGGGCAGGTCCTCGACCAGCCAGGCGTGCAGCACGTCGAGGCGCTCCTCGAGGGTGCCGTCCTGCTTGGCGGTCCAGGACAGACGCCCGGGGACGCCGTCGGCCGGGGCCTGGAACTCCACGACGTGGGCGTCCAGCGGAGGGAGGCCGAAGGTACCGAAGCTGAAGACGAGGTCGTCCTTCAGCTGGGGGCCGCCGCCCTGCGGGAAGGAGATGTCGGCGACGTTGTCGTAGTAGCCCTCCCACTCGGAGGTGTCGATGAGGTAGCGCCATACGTTCGCCGCGGTCGCACCGGCCACGATCACCTCGTTGGAGACGAAGTTGTCGCCGGTGCCGGGCAGGTACTTCTCGGGCCAGTTGATCGCGTTCTGCGTGGTCATGGGGGTGCCTTTCAGGGGCTCGCGTGTATGACCTTTTCCGGCGATGGCAGCGCGACGGCACCGGGAAACAGATCTTCACCGAGCTGCAGGCCCAGGCCGACGCAAAGAACCTGATCACCTGGGACATCAACGTCGACTCCACCGTCTGCCGGGCCCGCCGGCACGCTGCCGGCACGCACAAAGGGGGGACCTGCAAAAGGAGCCGCCCGGCGGCATCACCACCGAGCCGGACGACCATGGCCTCGGACGCTCGCGCGGCGGCCTGACCACCAAGCTGCACCTGGCCGTCGAGCGGGCCAGAAACCGATGTCGATCGTCATCACGGCTGGACAGTGTGGAGACCCCCCGCAGTTCGAGCCCGTCCTCAAAGCGATCCGCGTGCCCCGCGTCGGGCAGGCCAGGCCCCGCACTCGCCCCGATCGCGTCCGGGCTGGCAAGGCGTACGCCTCTCGAAGGAACCGCGCCTACCTGCGGCGACGCGGGATCCCTTGCACCATTCCGGACAAGGCCGGCCAGGCCGCAACCGCAAGAACCTCGGCTCCCACGGCGGCCGTCCGCCACAGTTCGACAAGACCGACTACAAGGAGCGCCACGCGGTTGAGTGCGGGATCAACCACCTCAAGCGCCACCGCGCGGCGCCACCAGCTACGAGAAACCCGCCGTCCGCTACGAAGCGACCGTCCTCGTCGCGGCCATCAACGAGTGGTTGTGACTCCTTCATCCCGGCTGCGCGGGGTGTTGGTGGCTAGCAGGTCCTGCAGGAGTTCAACGATGAGATCGGGCTGTCCTATGAACGGGGAGTGGCCTGTCTGCCACTCGCGCACGTTAGTGCAGCGCGAGGCCATCTTCCGCTGCAGGTCCGGGGCGATGGCCCGGTCCTGTCCACAGACGACGTAGGTGGAGGGATCGTGCTTCCAGCTGTGGTGCTCTGGGACTCCTCGCCCGCAGCCAGGGGCTTGCGCACGCAGGAGGCCAACCGCCCGGGCGGCGAGAGGTTCGGGACAGTCGCCGTAGAGGAGGTCGACAGCCCGGTCGGGGTGCAGGCTGGTCGAGCCGTCGGGCTCAGGGCTGATCGCATCCAAGAGCTGCGGGGACGCACCACCCAGACTGGCCGCGCTCTCACCGGCGTCCAGCACGAATGCCGCCAGATAGACCAAGTGTCCCGCTCCGCGCACCCCGGTGATCACTGACCCACCGTAGGAGTGACCAAGCACAATCGGAGGCTCGTGCAGCGAGTCGATGGCGGCCTGGACCACGGCCGTGTCGTCGGGCAACGAGCCCCGGTGAAGCCCGGGAACGACAACGTGGGTTCCCGCAGCCCGCAAGCGCTCTGCCACCACGGCGAAGTGCTCTGGACGATGATACAGGCCGTGAACGAGCACCACGGCGGCCAATTTCGCCCGCCTCCTCAGGTCGGCGTCAGGCCAGTGATCCTAGTGCCGCGTCAGCCAACGTTTGCCTGGTCGCGGCAGAATGCTCTGTTGACCGGTGGGAGAGTGCGGACATGAAGATTGCCAACCGCACGCTGACGGCGGACGTGATCGCGGCACTGACGTACTGGCCTGACATCATCTGGGGAGGTCAGAAGAACCCTCCGGACCCGGTGGATCTCACTGTTCTGCCCCCCTTCTTCAACGAGGTGCTGCAGGATCTCCCCTGGTGGAACCGCGACTGGAAGGTCAGCCACGTCGAGCCGGGCCTTCCCCTGGAGATCGGGAGTGATCACCACAGTCACCCTTCAAGGTTCACTGAGGTGTCAGTGCCGGGCGCGGTCGGCTCCGGCGGGGACGAGAGCCTGCCGTTCGTCGCGAAGGTCGGGTTTGCGGGTGACCGACTGATCCGATTTCAAGCCAAGATCGACGACGTAGTCCTCGGTCCTGCCGTTGCCCCTGCTGGGCGGCTGGAGCCACATCCGTTCGCAAGGGTGCTCACCGGGTTGATGGACCTGCGCGGGATTCCGGTCAAGAGGATGGCAAGGGAAACCGCACGATCGATGTCCACCATCCACATGCTTCGCAGCGGAAGGTATAACCCGGAGCCGCTTCTTACCCAGGAAATCGCCAAGGTTCTGGGCATGTCCGAAGCGGACGTCAGAGTCATCGCTGGACTCGACGACGGCAGTACGCAGTAACTGACAGGCGGCGGGCGTCACGATGCAGCCCTGGCGCTGCGCCAAACGACGCTCGCCCTGTTGATCCCGGTGCGGAGACACTTGTCGGCGGCGTGTCCGTTTCGCCAGATGGTGCAGCGGCGGATCATGCTGCCCTGGGCCTTGTGGGTGGGGTGTCGGTGCCGTCGAGGGTGAAGTAGCGCAGGGCGGTGAACTGCGCCTCGATGCGGTTCAGCCAGGAACTGTTGGGGGGCGTGTAGGCGAACTCGACGTTGTTCGCCTCGGCCCAGTCGCCGACTCCGGTGTCCTTCTTCGTGCTCAGGTGCGGGGAGAAGTTGTCGAGCACGATCGCGATGCGAATCTGGGGCGGGTGAAGGCTGCGCAGGTAGCGGCAGAACTCCAGGAACTTCGTGCGGTGCTTCCTCGGCTTGATGTGGCCGTAGAGCCGGTCTTTGCCCAGGTCGTAGGCGGCAAACAGGTGCCGGACGCCGTAGGGGCGGGTGTAGGTCCCCCGCCGTCTCGGCCTGGGCTCGCGGTCGGGGTCCTTGTGCCGTCCGCCGCGTTCGGCCCACTGCCTGCCGGAATGGGGCTGGAGGTTGAGCGGGCCGAACTCGTCCATGCATAAGACGACTTCGGGCTCGCCGTCTTCGGGTATGACCTCGCCGTCGGCGATGCCGTAGAGGTGTTCGACGCGGGCCTTCTTGGTCGCGTAGCCCGGGTCACGCGAGGTCTTCCAGGTCTTCACGCGTTGAAAGGAATCGCCTTCCTCGCGAAGCAGGATGCGCAGGCCGTCGTGGATGATGTCGTCGACCACCCCTTCGGCGACCGGGAAGTCGGCCGGCTTGACCAGACTCCAGGTCGAGAACGGCAGGCCGTACTCAGCCGTCCTGGACTTGGCGATCTTCTTGATCTCCCGGCGTTCGGGCAGGGTGAACGTCATGGGCCGGCCGCCCTCGTACTTCGGGTGGAGCGAGTCCAAGCCGTCGGCGTTGGAGTTGTGGATCACGTCCCGGACCCGGTCGTCGCTGGTGAACGTCACTTCGGCGATCTTCGCCACCGGCATGCCCTGAGCAGACAGCAGCACCATTTGGGCCCGCCGCCAGGTCACCACCGAACCGGTGCCCCTGCGGATGATCCGCAGCAACCGCCTGCCCTCGTCGTCAGGTACCTCACGGGCCACATCGGAGGCACCTACGACGCCGACCACGACCCGATGAGCATGACCACCCCGGATCGCCTGGGTCGACCCCTGCATCCACACCAGCGCACTCGGCGAGCACCGCGTCTTTCCGTAACCGTGCCTCGGCCGGGGCACGTGTGCCGCTTACGCCCTGTACCTGCCCGACGAGTACGCAAGGGCGCCCCGCACATCGACGCGCCCCCCGCCCCATTGCCCCCCCGGGAGGGCCGCGGCATCGAGAGCTGGTCGGCCGGCGGCTTCGGCACCCTGCGGTCCGCCTTCAGGTACACGGAGAAGTTCGGCAACGTCTCCAGCCTCGCGGGCGCCCAACGTCCGCCTCCTGGTCGGCGACGGCGACTGGCTGTACGACAAGGACGGCAAGAAGATCACGGAGAATTTCGGCAAGTCGCTGACGCCGTACGGAAATCGACCACACCTACACCGTCATCCCCGGCGTCGAGCGCATGATCACCGAGACCAGCCGACGCAGCGTGTCGATGAGGAGCTGAACCCGGGGCAAGCGCGTGACGCCGTATCAGTTCCAGCAGTTCCGGGTTGCCGCCCGACATCAGCGCGGCAGCCGCAGAAAGGGCCACCGAGCTCCTCCGCAGCAGCCCGCCGCGCCGCCGTGGTGAACGCCGTCGAGTGCCTCCTCCCCGCGCGTCAAGCGTCTCGCGACCGATGGCCCAGCCGGGCCATCAGGCCAGGCCGCCTGTCGCCAGCAGGTTCTGGCCAGTGACCCACCGGGCGTCCGGGCCAGTGAGGAACGCGACGACATCGGCCACGTCGGACGGCTGACCCAGTCGACCAAGAGGTGTTATGCCGATGACCGCTTGGAGAGCCTGTGGGGTATTCGTTCCATGCAGTAGCTCGGTGTCGGTCGCACCGGGAGAGACGGCGTTGACCGTGATGCTGCGTGGCCCGAGCTCCCGGGCAGCCACCGCCGTCAGCTGCTCGATCGCGCCTTTGCTGGCCGCGTACGGCCCTATGCCTGGAGCCGGCCGCACAGTGTTCAGCGTCGAGATGTTCACGATCCGGCCGCCGTCGCGCATCCGCCTGGCCGCGTAACGCATTGTCAGGAAGACCGCCCTGGTGTTGACCGCCATCACGCTGTCGAACACCTCCGTCTCGGTCTCGGCGAACGGGGCCGGCGTGAATGTCATCGCAGCGTTGTTCACCAGGATGTCCAGGCCGCCGAGATGCGCCTCGGCGGCTTCCATCAGCTGCTCCGGCGCATCCGGCTCCTTCAGGTTCAGGCGCATGGCTCGAACCTTGCCGCCGTTCGACTGTACGGCGCGTACAACCTCAGCTGCGGCTTCCTCACTGGTGGCGTAGTTGAAGACCACGTCTGCCCCGTCGCGGCACAGCCGTTCGACAATTGCCCGACCGATGCCTCGGGATCCCCCTGTGACGACAGCAGCCATACCCTTCAGCACTGTTCCTCCTCATCGGCGAGAAGACGATCTGGCACGTTCGAACGTACTGGTGCCACTGCCGTTGCATGGGTGCTTTCGCCGAGCGCGAAGGTCGACGAGCAGGCAACTGACGTCCAAAACTGCCGATCATTAATTGACAGGTAACCAAGCAACTCCCCCGCCTGGCCGTTTGGGCAGGCTGCGTGGCGGTCACATCTGCCCCGGCCCTCGGCCTCGCTCCGGTCCCCGCTTCTCGGATTCCACTGCCCTTCCGGGCGGAAGCCGTATGCCCTGCCGCCTCCATCACCCTCGGGCAGGCAGCCGGGATTCAAGGGCCTGCTCGGCTCACCAGGACCACCGGCTTCTCGTTGTGGAAGCCTCGATCAGGGCGATGCCGGTGCCGCGTGACCCGAGCCACCCCAACTCGTGGACGGACACGGGAACTCCAGTGTGGGAGTCCGACTGCGGTCGCCGTTGAGTTTCGCAGCCGGACGCCGAAGTCGTCGCTTCATCCGCATGCCCTGTCCACGGTGGACTCGTGCGCAGCGCCCGCAAGGTGGCTCAGTATCGCGGGGCGATCGGGGATCGGCCGAACCGCGCCGTGTCCCGTGGTCGTCAGGGCCGCGGCCACCGCCGCGTACCGCGCCGCCTCCACCGGCGAGGCCCCCTCCACGAGCCGGGCAGCGAACGCCCCGTCGAAGGTGTCGCCCGCGCCCGACGCGTCGACGGCGGTCACCCGGTGTGCCAGGACGCGGGTCACTTTGCCGTCCTCGGCCACCAACACCCCCTCCTCCCCCAGCTTCAGCACGACCACCCTGGGACCCTGGACGCACAGTGCCCGCAGCACCGCCTCCGGAGACTCCTCACCCGTGAGCATCCGCCCCTCGTCGATATTGGGAAGCGCGATGTCACACAGCTGCAGACTGCGCAGGATCACCGCACGTGCCCGCTCCTGCGACCACAACGCAGGCCGGTGATTGGGGTCGTAGGTGACCAGCGTGCCGTGGGCGCGGGCCACTGTCATCGCGTGGAACGCCGCGTCGCACGCCGCCGTACTGATCGCTTGCGTGATTCCGGTGACATGCAGCAACCGCGCCCGGGCGACGGCCTGTTCGGGGACGTCGCCCGGCGCCAGCCGGCTCGCCGGCGAGCCGGCCCGGTAGTACGTGAAACCATGCCCGGCCGGTCCACGGGCGATGAAGTAGATCCCCGTACGCCCGCCCGGCTCACGTGTCACATGCTCCGTGCCGACTCCCTCGCGCTCCCACAACCGCATGAGGGCGGTCCCGAACGCGTCATCACCGATCCTCGTCACATAACCGGCACGCCCGCCCGAACGAGCCACTACCACTGTGAAGTTGGACGTGTCACCGCCATAGCCCACCGCGAAGGACCCGGCACTCTCCAGCGTCCCGTCCGCATCGGCGTTGAACTCCAGCATCGGCTCACCGACGGCAAGGATCTCGGCCGGGGCGAGTTCGGTCTCTGCGTGTGTCATGGCCTCGGATTCAGATCGGCGCGAAGCGCTGCGTACGGGGACATGGGGCGGGAGCCTTCACGGGCCTGCGGTCCCCCTCGGCCGTGCGAACCCGGCGGGAGCGGAACGGCGGGTCGGCGGTGCCGTACGCCTCCCGGATCCGTCGGTCGCTGACGCGGAGGGCGAGAAGGGAGGCGCACAGGCACAGGGCGGCCAGGGCGAAGAAGGCGACCCGGTGGGCGAACGCGCCGTCGGTACCGGCCGGTGAGACCGGCGATGCCGCCAGTGTCCCGGCCCGGGCCACTCCGAAGGCTCCGGCGGCCTGCCGCTGCATGTTGAGGAGGGTGGTCGCGTCGGCCGTACGGGAAGGCGGGATCGTGACGAAGGCGGCGTTCTGGGCGCTCGAGAAGAGCAGGCCGACGAATGTCCCGAGCAGGTACATCGACGGGTACAGGGCGAGGGGCTGCGGGGTGACCGTGAGGATCGCCAGCAAAACGATGACCAGCACGGCTCCGGCGCCGCCCACGACCATCAGGCGGCGGGGGCCGACCCGGTCGTGGAGACGGGGCACGATCTGGGAGGCGGTCAGCATGCCGAGCGCCTCCGGGAACGTGGCCAGGCCCGAGTGGAGGGCGCCGTAGCCGAGGTCGGTCTGCAGGAACTGGGGAAACAGGTACAGCACGCCCATGAAGGCGGCCCCGGTGGGCAGCAGGACCAGCTGAGTCGTACGGAACAGCTGGTCCTCGGCCACCCGCAGATCGATCATCGGATGCCTGGCCCGCAGCTCCCACGGGACCAACGCGGCGAGGATCACGACGCCGCCCACCAGTGGGACCAGGACGGCGCCGCTTTCCCAGCCCCGATCCGGGGCGCCGGTGGGGGCGTACAGGACCGCCGCGAGGCCGCCGCCCGCGAGGACGAAGCCGGGCACGTCGAAACAGGGCGCGCCCGGACCGGGGAACTCGGGCAGCACGCCCAGCCCGAAGAGAAGGGCGAGTGCTCCGACCGGCAGGTTGACGAGGAAGACCCAGTGCCAGGAGGCGGTGTCCACGAGCCGGCCGCCCAGGACGGGTCCGAGGGCGGGAGCGACGGCGGTCGGCAGCATGACGTACTGCTGCGCACGCAGCCGCTCGGCGATGGGAAACGCCCGCAGCATCATCGTCATCCCGACGGGGGCGAGCAGACCGCCCCCGCCCCCTGCAGGACGCGGTACCCGGTGAGCGCTTCGAGCGACCCGGCGCTCGCGCACAGGCTCGAGGCCACGGTGAACAGCAGCAGCGCGGCCAGCGCGGTGCGCCGGGTACCGAAACGGTTGCCCAGCCAGCCGGAGACGGGAATGAAGACCGCGAGGGCCACCAGGTAACCGATGTTGACGGAGCTCAGGCCGGAGGCGTCCACGCCGAAGTCACGGCCGATGGCGGGGAGGGCCACGTTGACGATCGTGGTGTCCATGATCGCCATGAAGTTCGCGGCGACGAACACCACAAAGACGGCGATCTTCGCGGGGACCCGGTGACCGAAGCGCGGGGAGGGGCAGGGGCCGGGTGCTGATCAACAACCAGACCGCCAACACGACCGGCAGGGCCGGCAACCACTGGATCAGTGCTGCGATGCGGGGGGGCAGGAGGCGACTTCGGAGAGACTCCGCGTCGACCGGCAGCTCTAAAGGCCTTGGTCAACGGCCCCGACCCTATCCACCTCGCGGAGGTCTTCGGACTCGACTAGAAGACCGCGATGCGCTACGCGGACTCCGCACGTGCTCTGCTGGAACAGGCCGTCGAGCAGTCATCGCCGTGAAACCCGCTCGACCTGGTTACCCCCGTGAAGAGATCATTGGGCATGGAGTTCCTCTGCTACCACCGCGACCGGCCCGGCTCCCTGCCGCTGCGCTACGGACTGCTGGAAGAGCATTGGTCATATATGGACCAGTACGAGAAAGAGATGATCGCCCGGGGTCCGACCCTCGCCGACGACGGCGACACACCCACCGGCAGCGTGCACATCGTCGACCTGCCCGATCCCGCCGCTGCCCGCACGTTCGCCTTCGACGAGCCGAACTACCAGGCCGGCGTATACCGGGATGTGCTGCTGCGACGGTGGCACAACACGCTGGGGCGCACCATGTGGGACTTTCCCGGCGGCCCGACCGGCGGCAACCGGTACCTGGTGCTCGGCCTCGGCACGGGGCAGGCCGCCGACACCGCGGTGCCGCCCGACCGGGACGAGCTAATCGCCTACGGGCCACTGTTGTCCGATGACGGCGCCACCTGGCTGGGCACGGCGGCATTGGTCCAGGCGCCGGACCCGGACACGGCACACGCCATCCTGACCCCGGACCGGTATGCCGACATCGAGGTGCACAACTGGCAGTTCGGCGGGCGCCGGTGATGACCGAGAACGCCCCGGCCGATGTCACCGCCGAAGCCCTTCGGATCGCTCAGCATCCTCGTGTTCCACCCGAACCCACGGATGCATCGGCCTGACGCACAACGGTGAACCCGTGGGTTCGCGCTGAAGGACCTTCAGTTTCCCTGAACCCACGAGGATCGACGGCGTCGGGGATCAATGGAACCGTGAGTACCGGTGAGATTGATCATGGATCCGGGGCTGTTGCCACGGAACGGACGGTTCGTGGAGGAGCCGACCCGCCCGGAACTGGAGCGATTCTTCTTCCTGGATGACGTGGACCGTGGCCTGATCGCGTTGCGGCGCACACAGCACCACCAGCTCGGCTTCGCGGTGCAGATGGTCACGGTCCGGTACGTCGGCCGGCTCTTGGTGGAGAGCCCGCTGGACGTGCCGTGGTCGGTGATCGGGCGCCTTGGCCGCGCAGCCGGGGATCGAGGATCCCTGGGTGGTGAAGCGGTACGCCGAACGGCGGCAGACGGTGGACGACCACGCGTGGGAGATCCGGGACGCCTACGGGTACCACCTGTTCGAGGGCACAAGCTCGCCCGGGACATCTGGCACGGCAAGCGCGGGCAGATCATGCAGGCGTATCGCGAGCCAGGAGGACCGGCTCGGCGCGCTCGGACTGGTGCTGAACGCCGCGGTGTTGTGGACCACCTGCTACCTGGACGCCGCGATGGCCGCGCTGCGAGAACCGTCTGCCGCGGCACGCGAGTACGAGATCCGGGACGAGGACGTCGCCGGGTTGTCCCGCTCGAGCACGCCAACCTCGACGTGCTGGGCCGCTACACCTTCCGGGCCTCCACCTCGGCCGACGATGCCGCGGCAGCTGCGCGACCCGGCCGACGCCGAGGAGGAGGATGAGCCCGGAGAGGGCTGAATCGGCCGCACGCCGGGGAACGGCGGCGCTCGGCGCGACTACCAGCCGTCTGAGGCGAAGGTGAGCGGGGCGACGCACGGCTGCAGGAGCCCGGCAGCAGCGGCAGCGGCAGCGGCAGCGGCAGCGGCAGCGGCAGCGGCAGGAACTGGAGCGGGTCAGCAAAGGCTCCGGTGATCTGCAGGACGGCGCCGGTGGTCCGGGCGGCCCGGCGCCAGTCGCGGGTCGCGGGTCGCGGGTCGCGGGTCGCGGCCAGCAGGCCGGTGTACCAGGGGCCGCCGGGACCGGTGAACGTGAGCTGCTGGCCGGTCAGAACGGCGGACCACTGCGGATGCGGCTCGGTCCAGCTCTCGGGCTGCCGCTGCCCGCACCAACCGTCGTTCCCGCGCGCCGGCGGGGCGGCGAAATGCTGCGTGTGGACGACGGCTGGACGGCCGTGGTTCAGCTCAGGCCACGCGGCTTGGCCTGGGTGGGCGGCCAGAGCACCGCTCACGGTGTCTGTTGGTTCTCGTGTGCGGCCTCCAGGACGACGGCCAGTCGGTCGGCGACGTGGGCCGAGCAGCCGCCGAGTTCCACGAAGCCGCGCTCCATCACCGGGTAGCTGCCGCGGGACAGACCGCAGGGTGATGCCGTGAAGCGCGAGGACGACGATCAGACTCACCAGCACCAAGGCCGACACTCGACGATCACTGGCACACCTTTGGCGGCTGACACACCCTTACCGTTCAACCCCGCAGCAATACCGGCAAGCCTCCCCCGGCCAAGCCGATCTCTCGGTACGGCAACGGCTCTCCAGCAGCCAACACTTGACCAGTGCTCTGACCGCGCAGGTTCGCCGGGCTGTTGTGGCTGAGTGCTTCAGTTGGCCTATGAGCAGGGGGGTTGGCCCCGCTGAGCGCCATGATGGGCATTCCACCTGGTACGCGTCGCAGCTGTTCGTGACGCCCCTGTTGCCGGAACTGTGGGCTCCGTCACGGCGGTTGCGATTTCCTGCTGATGAACTCGCCGGATGGCGCTCCTCCTCATGTTCGTCATCCCGGCCGGGCTGATCTCTTTCTGCGCCCTCGTCGGCTATGGCCTCGGCACCCTCGGCCGGGTGGGACTCCGTCGTGCCGACCGTCAGAGATGGCTCCGAAGCAGCGCCGCTCTCCTGGGGGCCGTCGCGGCGGCCCTCTATACGTGGGGCCTACTCCACATCGCCGGATCGGTCTTGGACGCGGAAGACGGTGGCACCGACTCGTCACCGCTTCGGCCCTGTCGGACCCCCGGGCAGTGGGAGCGAGCCTTGAGCGTCGTCGACTACACCGTGGACTACCTGCCCCTCCGGTTCGTCTGTGAGACGAAGGACGGCGGGAACTATGCCGCCGAGTCCGTTCCGGGCTACGTCAACCCGGCCGTGCTGGGCTTTGCTCTGGCCACCGCGGTATCTCTCGGAGCTGCGGCCTTCAAATCGGAGCGTCCCGGCGGAAGTGGGCCGGCCGTGTGAGCCGGGGTGCCCGGCCGAACCCCGCGACATCCACCGGCAGGGCCAAACCAGGCAGCCAGCGCGTGGGCCAATGCCACGCTCAGCAGGCCAAGCGACTCGCTCACAGGCCATCGGATGTCACCGCACGTCCAACCGACACGACCACCAACCCGGCGAACCTGTGCGGCCACAGCACTAGAGTGCTGTGTTGGCTCCTGAGACGACGACGGTGGCCCCGTCCGGGAATTGTTCGGGGTGGGCGAGCAGCGCGGCGAGAGCGGTGGCTCCGCCGGGTTCGGCCACGATGCGTAGCCGCTGCCAGAGGAGTGCGCGGGCGGCGGCGACATCCTCGTCTGCGACGGTGAGGGTCTTCATGCCGAGCGAGAGGCCGACCGTGGTGGCTATGCGGCCCGCCCGGCGGGCACCCAAGCTGTCCACGGCGATCCCGCCGACTTCCACGTCCACTGGTTTTCCTGCCTCCAGCGCCGCTGTGAGCGAGGGCGCCGAGGACGGTTCGGCCGCGGTCACGCGGTTGCGTCCGTCCAACGCCAGGGCGACCCCTGCGTACAGGCCTCCTCCACCGCACCCGACCAGCACGGGCTGGCCCTCCGGTACCTGCTCGGCGAGCTCCAGGCCGAGCGTGCCCTGCCCTGCCACCGTGTGCGGGTCGTCGTATGCGTCGATGTGGAAGGCGCCCTCCTGCCGGGCATGGTCCTGGCTGGCTGCGAGCGCGTCGGCGTAGAAGCCTTCGACGCGGCGCAGGCGTGCGCCGAGAGATTCGATGACGTCGGTCTTGGCCTTGGGTGAGAAGTCGGGCACGAACACGGTGGCGGGCAGGCCCGCTTCGCGCGCCGCCCAGGCCACGGCGGCCCCGTGGTTGCCTCCCGACGCGCAGCAGACGCCGGCGGTCGGGGCACCGCTTTCCGCGGCGCGCAGGAGGGCGACGGCGTTGGATGCGCCGCGGACTTTGAAGGAGCCGGTGTGCTGGAGGAATTCCAGCTTCAAAGTGACGGTGATGGGCACGTCCAGTTCCCCGGCCGCCACCTGTATCACGGGTGTGCGGCGCACTACGTCGCGGATCCGTCTGGCTGCAGACTCGATGTCGTTCAAGGAGGGAATTTCGACGGGTTGTGCATTCATGGGCGGTGTCCAAAGGGGCCGGAATACCTCTGAGCGAGGATGGACATGTCGGTCATTCGTCAGGCGTGGCACGCGACGAGGTGAACGTGTTGGGCACGTCGGCCGAGTGGGATGCGCTCAGACTGTCGTTGGTCTGTACGGCGCGGCGGACTGTGGTGTCCACGTGGAGGCGGAAGATGTCGGGCCGCGCGTAGTGGCCGACGGGGTCGAAGTCGTAGCGGGCGCGTGGGATCAGTGCCATGTCGAGGTCCGCGGTCAGTAGGACCTCGTGATCCAGGACGGGCCCGGCCAGCACTTCGCCCAGCGGGCCGATGATGCTGCTGCCACCCCGGGAGACGAGTTGCTCCGGGTCGTCACCGTACGGCGTGGGGTGGTCCAGGGGGAAGTCCCTCGTGCGCAGGCACTGGTTCGCCACCAGCACGAAGCATCTGCCTTCCATGGCGATATGCCGCATGGTCGCGTGGTGGCTTTCCCTGCTGTCCGCTGTCGGCGCACAGTACAGTTCAATGCCTTGCGCATACATGGCCATTCGCGTCGCGGGCATCATGTTTTCCCAGCAGATCACGGCCCCGAGTCGGCCGAGCTTCGTAGGGTGCACCTCAAGGGTTGAGCCGTCGCCGAACCCCCAGATCATCCGCTCGGCGCCGGTCGGCATGAGCTTGCGCCGCTTCCCGAGGAAGGCTCCTGTGTCGGAGAAGAACAGGACCGTGCAGTAGAGCGTGCCGAATTCCCGTTCGACGACGCCGATGACCAGGTGTGTGCGGGCCTGGGCCGCCAGTTGGCTCAGGCGGTCCGTGACAGGGCCGGGCACATCCACGGCGCCGTTCCAATACCGGGCGAACTCGTCTCGTCCGGCAGTGGTTCGGTCGCCCACCACTCCCCCGAACGCCGATCCCTTGGGGTACCCGCCGATGAATGCCTCAGGGAACACCACGAGATCCAGGTTCCGCTCGGCCGCCTCGGTCAGCCACCGTTCCACAACATGCAACGTGGCCGCCGGATCGAACGGAACCGGGGCGGCCTGCACTACGCCTGCCCGAACGACTCTCGACTGGCCGGGACCTGCATCCGGGCTGTTGTAAGTGCTGTCGTCACTGGTCATACCGGTGAGAATGCCGATGGCGATACAGAGAGGGAAGCCGCGACCCATTCAATGGGACACGCAGGGCACGAGCCGGCCGGGGCCGCGATGGGACGAGCAGCTCGGTTCATGGCGATTCACGGTGAGACGGCCTCGTGAAGCCGCGAGAGCGCCCGGGCAGCTGCACGGACCTGGTCCGCCAAGGGCGCCAACGGCCGTGACGCCGGGACAGACACCGACAGCGCCCCGGTGATGGACCCGCGGCGGCCGACGACGGGCGCGGCGGCACAGCACAGCCCGGCACTCACCTCCTCGTGGTCGAAAGCCACGCCGGAGCGGGTGACCCCGTCGAGGGCTGCACGTGCGCCTTTCGCGATCTCTTGGTCGGTCACGGCTCCCAGTACACGCCTGCGCTGTTCCCAAGGGAGCCCCGCGAGGAGGACCCTCCCGACCGCGCTGCCGGCCGGTGGCTGAAGACGTCCGACTTCTGAAGGCGCAACGTCCCCGTCACGCCCCACGAGCTTGGCTACATAGCAGACGGCGTCGTCCACCATGACCGCGAGGTGCACGGTCGCTCCCGTCCGTCGGTGCAGCTCAGCCAGGACGGGCTGACCCACAGCGGCCAGCTGCGCCCCCGACCAGCGTGATCCGAGGAAGAACAGTCCGGAGCCGAGAGTGAAACCCTCGCCGACCCGAGCCACGGCACCGTACGCCTCCAGCTGTGTCAGCAACCGGGACACGGTCTGCTTGGGTATCCCTGTCGCGCGCGTGATCTCGGCGCAGCGTACAGGGGCATCGGAGGCCTCCAGAGCGCCGAGGATGGCAAAGGCCCCGTCGAGGACCCCGCGTCCGAGTGACTGTCCGCTCATCGTTTCGCCGTCCTTCCCCATGGACCCCCGGTCAGGCGGGTGGTCCAGGCTCCGGGCCAGACCTGGGGCCTCAGGACGAGCGGAGCCGGACCGCCGGCATGTCCCGCTCTGTGGCCGTCCTGGCGGTGTCGGCCCAGGGGCTTGCCCGGATCCTCTATACCATCCGTGCACAGCGTCCGGCGACTCCACTGGGTAGACAGGACTGTGTTCTCCGGGTCCGGCGGCGCTCAGGACGCCGGGTCCCTTCCGGGTGTGGGGCGGATGGGGATCACCGTCCGTCTCCTTCCGTCTCCTTTCCGGGGCTGCCTGAGCAACTGGGCCACCACGTCTCCGGTGAGGACCCGACGCGGGAAGTGCGTGACGAAGTACCACACCGCCCGCTTCACCCTCGCGCTAGGGGAACGGGGACTTCGCGTCCGGCTACTACAACGACATCAACATCGAGACCAACTACACCCGCGACGTCAGACTCTGCACTCATAACAAATGTCCTTGGACTCCTGACAAAAGTGGTGGACTTGACCTGGTCAGAGGTCGGTGTCGCGCGCGAGGCCGCCCGGTATCGGGACGCAGTCAGCCGCGCATTCGCACGCGATAAACCTGGCGACGTCGGCGATCATTCCCGGGATACTGGTCGCCCATGGATGAGGTCAAAGTCGTTGTCGCCCATTCCGAGCGCGCGACCCTGCGCGTCGGCGACGTGTTCCTGAAGGTGGACGCCGATCAGACGCGCATCGAAGTCGCGACCAGTGGGTGTCCTCGTGCTGGCCGAAGGAGCGTTGGCGGCGTCTCGCACACCATCCGCAAGATGCTGGCCAGCCCCCCCCAATGAGCAGGAGCGTTTCGAGGCGGTCACCGACCCGCCGCCCGGCGCGCGGTCCATGAAGCCCAGTTCGAGCGGTTCCGCCGGCAGGCCCAGTTCGTGCACCAGGAGGCAGCCCCGCAGCTCCAGCGCATGGAGCACAGTGCCCAGTTCATGGATCTGGCCGCGGCCTGCGCTCAGTTCGTCACCACGGACGGCTGGATCGGGTGGGTGCGTTCACAGTCCGCCAGCCGCAGGCCGAGCCGGCGATCAGCCGTGAATCTTGTTGAGGACGGCGGCGAGCTTTTCGGGCGCACTGATCATGGCCATGTGGCCGGTGTCGAGATCGATGACGTCGGGCCGAAGCAGTGCAATGGATCGCTGCTGGAGTTCCTCGACGTAGCACTGGTCGCGCGTGAGGTGCACGTACGTCCGGGGGATCTCGCGTCTGTAGCCGCTCAGGTTCACAGCCTCGCTCAGCAGGGCGGCCGAGTCGTCGGCCAGCCGGTCGAGGGTGGACGCGGCGGTCGCCTCGTCCATGTCGTTGCACAGCATTGCGGCGGCGCCCTCGCGGGTCTGGTGGTAGACGCCGTCGGCGATGGACTGCTCCACCAGACCCCGTACTCCGGGATCGATCTGGTCGAGCACCCGGGATCTGTCCGCCGGCACCACGGCCGACACGAGGACGACGTGGCGGATCCGGTCAGGGATGAGGTCCAGGACACGCGGGACCGTGACGCCCGCGAAGGAGTGACCGACCAGTACCACGTCGCGCAGATCTTTCGCTTCGACGTCCTCGCGGACCGCGTCGGCGCAGTCCGCGAGAGTGACGGTGCCCAGGTCGACTTCGGCCCTGGCCCCGCGCCCCGGAAGGTCGACCGCCAACGCTTCCGCACTGAGATGGGGGATCAGCTCGTCCCAGCAGTTCGCGCCGAAGCTTGCCCCATGGATGAGAACGAACGCCATGACTGACCTCCTCGTCAACGGTACCAACCGAACCATAATTGAATTCAGTTCTGCTGTGGAGACCTGCGGCAGAGTACGGGAGTAAAAGCCAAGACGTGATCGGTTGGGGTTGTTCACGCCGCAAGGGCCTCGGGGCGTCAACGAACTGACCTCGTTCGAAGCGGGCTCTGGCTCTGACCAGGAGGGTTCCAGGTGCCGCGCCAGCTGGACACACCAGCATTCCACGAAGCCGTCGGGCATAAGCGCGGGGAGCTCGACGCCGAGATTCCCACCGGCGCTGAGGGGGCCGTTGAAATGGTTCGACGCCCGACAACTGCCCGAGCAGGTGAGCGCGGGCCACGACCCGGGGCTCAACTCGCCCGAATCTGCCCGCGATGCGGCCATGACCTGGTCGAACATCGCCGGCCAGCGGGCAGGGGTCTTCGCTGTGGCCCGCGGCCACCGCACGATCTTCAGGAGTCCGCACAACCCCCGATGATCACGCAGTGGCCGTCCCTCTTGCGGGATGGGCCTCAGCGAGGTTGCGAAGTCGAGCTCGCGTGTCAGGCGGTGAAGCCGCCGTCGACATGGATCGAGGCCCCGGTGATGTACGCGCCGTCCGCACTCGCCAGGTGGGCGACGGTGGCCGCGATCTCGGCCGCTTCCGCATAGCGGCCCACAGCTGTAAAGCCGGCGATCATCTCGGCGTTCGGCCCGTCAGCGGGGTTGGTGTCCGTGTCAGTGGGGCCGGGATGCACCAGGTTGACGGTGACTCCACGCGGACCGAGCTCTCGGGCCAGGCCCTTCGTCATCCCAACCAGAGCCGTCTTGCTCATCGAGTACAGCGCCAGTCCGGGGAAGACCGCACGCTCGGCGACATTGCTGCCGATGCTGATGATGCGGCCGCCCCGGCCCATGTGACGCGCTGCCGCCTGGGACGCTGCGAACGGCGCCCGGACGTTCACCGCCAGGGTGCGATCGATCTCTGCCGGCCTCAGGTCTTCGAGTGGGCCAACCAGGAAGACTCCCGCGTTATTGACCAGGATGTCGAGTCTGCCGAACGTCGCGGCGGCCTCGTCCACTGCGGCGGTGAGGGCCTCAGGGACGGCGCTGTCGGCCTGGACGGCCAGCGCCCGGCGCCCTCTGGCCTTGATCTGCTCCACCACCTGGGTGGCGCGTTCCGCGCTGTTCTCATAGGTCAGGATGACGTCGGCGCCTTCTTCGGCCAGCCGTAACGCCACAGCGGCACCGATGCCCCGGCTACCGCCCGTGATCAAGGCCGCGTTTCCTTCAAGTCGGTTCATGACGTTGAGCATTGTTGGCACCAGCGGCGGAAGCTGGCGGGATTCCGACCTGGCGTTCGGCCTCCAGGAAGGCAACACCATGCTGATCACGAGGTTGGCCGCTGCGGGTCATCCGCGCACCGCAGCCAGGCACTCGTCGTACAGGTCCATGATTTCGCCCTTGCCGTCGTTGGCGACCCACGTGATCGATGCGGCATCCAGGCACGCGAACGCCGTCGCGAGCACTGCGCGGGCCTTCGCGCCCTCGTTGCCGGTAGCCGCGTCCATACGGGTCTCGATGAGCGGCAGCAGATCCTCCTGGAATCGCAGCCGCTTTTCGAGCCAACCGGCACGCAGCGAGGCGGTGTTGTGCAGGAGGCGGAACCGCTCCAGGGTCTGTTCGCGGCTGTCGTGCAGGGTCAGTACGGCAGCAACCCCTGCGCGCAGGGCCTCCCAGACGCCGACATCGGCCGGCAGTTCGCTGATCGTGTCTGTCAGGACCTGCCCGAAGCGGTCCTGGCTGCCGCCGAGAAGGTCCTCCTTGGTGCCGAAGTAGCGGAAGAGGGTGCGCTGGGAAACGCCGGCCTCTCGGGCGATCTGGGCGATGGTCGTCTCGTCGTAGCCCTGCTCGGTGAACAGGCGCAGGGCCGTCTCGAGGATCTCTCGGGAGGCCATCTGTCGTGTCCGGTCCCACAGCGTGGTCGGAGTCTTCGTCGCTGCCTTGGCTTCCTGCTGCATACCAACACATTACCCAGCGCTGCCAGACCGGCATGCGCACCCGATATGGCAGTTACCGGCAATCTGGCATACGCTGCCAGAGTTGAAGCGACTCGCCCATTGCCCACGGACAGAGCCGCTCATCCCCTCCCAGAAGTACGCAAAGGAGAGCATCATGCCTGCACCCACAGCCCTGATCACCGGTGGAACCAGCGGCATCGGCAAGGCGACCGCCGAACTACTCCACTCCCGCGGCTACCGCGTCATGGTCACCGGCCTCGGCAACGTCGCCGACAGCGGACTTCCCGAAGACGTCACGGCTGTCCGGGCCGACGCAAGGTCCCTGCCGGACATCGACCAGGCGATGGACCAAGCGCGCCGGCAACTCGGCTCCCTCGACCTGCTCTTCCTCAACGCGGGCATCTCCCGCCCCGGCTCGATCGAATCAACCGACGAAGACGCCTTCGACGCCCTGTTCGACATCAACGTCAAGGGAAACTTCTTCACCCTGCAAAAGGCGCTGCCGCTCCTCAACGAGGGCGCCTCGGTCGTGTTCACCGTGGGCGCCGCCGAAGGGCTCGGGGCCGCGATGACAGCCGCCAAGGGGGCTCTGCTGCCCCTCATGCGGTCCCTCGCGCTCGAACTCGCCCCCCGCCGCGTCCGCGTCAACGCGGTCAGCCCGGGAATGATCAACACCCCTGCCTACAGCAAGATGGGTGTCTCCCAGGAAATGATCGACTCCTGGGGCCAGGACGTCCCGCTCGGCCGCGTCGGCGCTCCCGCCGACATCGCCGAAGCCGTGGCCTTCCTCGCCTCGGACGCCGCCGACTACATCACCGGCGACAACCTCACCGTCTCCGGCGGCATCGGTGTTCACTCCAACCCCTGACGAGTAATCCTGCTCTGGCCTGGAAGTGTCACCGGGCCCGGTGATCAGGCTGTGGCCCTGGCGAGCCATCTCCGCTGCCCTGGCAGCCTGTTCGACCCCCGAGGGCTTCCAGCGCCGACCATCAAGTCGCTCATGGACGCTGGGAGATTGGCCACCGGGGTGCATCCGCGTCCTTGCCGCAGTTCAGCAATCTGGGCAGTACGAGCCGGCGGGCACCTTCGGAAAGTCGTCGCGTCCGTCGAGCCATCCGCTGAGCCGTTCGGCCAGTGTGAGGTCTTCGGGGAACAGAGCGTGTCCGTGTTCAGGGCATCGGGCGTTGGGATCCCAACCCCACATGCGGCCTTCAGGGGTTCTGTAGTCGACGAGGGACCAGATCGCGCAGCCCCACGTCAGGAGCGGTACAACAGACGGCGGGTAGTTCGGGGCTCCCCGCCAGCCCAGGTACTCGTCCAGCAGCCGACGACTGTCGCTGAAGCTGTAGGTCGTATCCGTGAGGGACAAAGCCTCCCCCCAGCGGCCGAACCCCCCGTCGGCGACTTCGAGATAGATCCGCTTGAGGAGCGGCGGCATCGGATGCCCCACCGCCGCCTCAGCGGCGGCAGCTCGCCAACCGCCGCCTGCTCTCGGATCCTGTGGATGATCTCGTCGTCGCTCATGCCGACATGGGTAGCAACTGCCACCGACAATGCCCGGCCTGGCCAAGGCACCTCAACCGGCTGGGCCGCCGGCCGCGGGTGGCCCCCGGGTACACAAGGCACGGAAGCGGGTCCCCCTGACGACCTGGCAACGATGTTCTGCCAGCGCGTCGCCGCGAAGATCAAGAAGACCAGGTAGGAGCTGGACGAGAGCCCGCTCGCGGAGTGGGAGCTCACCGAGGCCCTGGTCGGGACGACAAGGGTGGTCCTTCACACTTGGGCTGCCCTGGCGACGTGGCTATTACGCGCGCCCCGCACGGAGTCGGCAACCGGTGGCCGGCTCCATGCGGGGCGCGTTCGGGCCTGCCGTCAGTTGATGTGAAGGAAGGTCACGCCGCCCTCAAGGAGGTCGATGTCCGCCCACTTGCCGAACCACACCCCGGTGAACTCGTTGATGTAGAGGTAGCCGGCATTGTTACCAGAACTCAGACGCGTGACATCATTGACCCAAATCTGATCATCCTCGCCCGCATTGGCCCAACACCTTTTCGCCTCAACCTTATAACCGCCTACGATCTGAGTGTAGTAAATGTAGAGGAAATCACTCTGAGTGCACCTGACCTCGTTGAGTGCGGACGCAGGCGCCGCCGGCAGGCCGAGGACCAAGGTGGCGGAAGCTGCCACGGCCACAGCCGCCCTTTTGAACATGCGGGGCATAAGAGTTCCCTTTCTCGTCGTTTTCTTGTGTCAGCCGAACGGTGCGGAATGCCGTCGGGCAGGGTGCCCCGTCCGGACATCATGGTGAACGCTGGGCCGCCTGTCTGATTGCGGCCTCAGATCGGGGGAGATTTGGCCAGAAGGCGCGTTGCCTTGTCTGTGCGCTCCTGGACCTGTTTCTTGTAGGCGGTGAGGGCTGGGGCGTTGGCGGAGATCAGCTGCCGCTGGTACCCGGTCAGTACAGCGAAGTAAATGGCGGCCAGGCTTGAGGACCTCGTGCAGGACTCGTCAGCGGTGGCCGCGGCGATCTCGTCGTCGGTGGGTTCCGCCGCGTTCCAGGGGCCCGCGGCCAGCTTTTCGGGGTCCTGAGCCGGGTGGCCGGCGGTGGTCATACAGGCGGCCCAGCGTTTGCGCGCGGCGGTCACCCGCTGATCTGCGTCCGTCCGCTGGAATGACTGGCCGAACAGGGTCTGGGTCAGTTTGAAACCCTGGGTGTCCGTCAGATCCGGCAACTGTTCACCGGCCTCGCCCGAGCAGGTTTGGTAGTCCTGCAGTACCTGGCGGCTCAGACCCGTCGCGCCCCCCGTGGGCCGGATGCCTGTATGGAACCCTCGGCGTTTCGCCGTCGCTCGGCCGATGTAGCCCCAGGCGCCGACCGGGCGGGCGACCTCTTTGTCTGCCGGGGTCTTTGCAGTGATCTGGGTGATGTTCCGGCCCGAGTAGCTCTTGTGTCCCCGGTCTTTCATGCAGCGGATGACCAGCGCCTTCTGGGTCCGGAACAGCAGGTCGTCGTCCTGCTCCGAGGTGCTGTAGCCGGACAGTGGAAGCCTCGTCAGAGCGTCGTATCCGGTGGCGGGCGCCGTTGGTGCGGCTGCGATGACCGGCGGAGTCGGCGGCGCATCCGCCGCGCTGTCGAGGGGGCTTGCGGAGCAGCCGGTGGCCAGCAGACCGACGGTGATCATCGCGGTCAAGGCCATGCCTGCAAAGGGCTGTGAGCCGTGCCGCGCGGCAGGTGTGACTCTGGCGGATCCCATCCGTGTTTACCTTCCAGCCGCAGAAGCGGGCGACCAGCGGGGGCGCGCTTGGCGTCGTACGCCGCCCCTGAGAGTCAGTCATCAGTGCTTGATTGCTGATTCGTTTTCTGTCGTTGTTCCGATATGGCACGGGGACAACGACAGTGGTGGAACTGCGAGTGGCGTGAGTGGTGCGGATACTGCACCGCTGCGTGGAGGATTCTCTGCCGCCAACCCGACCCTTGGCCAGTCCAAGAAGGCAGTATTGCCCGCCAGTGCAAGAGGATTGACTGCCCGGCCCTCGACCGCTGCCCGATTGTCGGCGACGGCTGAAAAGTTGACCAATAGCGACGCTTGGATTTTAGCGCTTCCTAAACATTCCCTGAGCATTAAGAGTGCGTTTATCGACCGTCTACAGGGCGTACATGAAGATGCAGGCCGACTCGATCTGGGACGGAGAAGCCCGTGCTCGGCGCAGTCAACGAAGACGGATCCACGCCGGGTCGTCGGGGCCTGTGACCAGCCCGACCCGCGGCCACCCGGTCCGCTGAGCGGAACAGCACGCGACCGGCGTTTCCCGCACCACCAGACTGTCGGTCGGTGTCCCGACACGTCGGGAAAATCCCGCAGACCGCCCATGACGACAGCAGCAGTGCCTACCACGTCGCCCCGGGCGTCCCGGGTGCCGAGTGAGTACCAGCGCCACGTCGGGACGTGCGGGTCAGTCCAGTGATCTTCGGGGATCGAGGGGGCAGGTAAATGAGCACTGAGGGCACAACCGACACTGCCGCGGCCGGGTCGGTCATCTCGTTGCCCAAGGGGGGCGGTGCGGTGGGCGGCTTGGGGGAGAAATTCTCGCCCGACCTGTTCACCGGGACCGGGAATTTCTCGGTGCCGATCGCGGTGCCGACCGGACGCCATGGCATACAGCCCCATTTGACGCTCGCGTACAGCACGGGGAGCGGGAACGGGCCCTTCGGGCTCGGCTGGCAACTCGGCCTGCCCGGCGTGTCCAGGAAGACCTCGCGGGGGCTGCCCCGTTACGCCGACGCCGGGGGCGCCGCGGGCGCCCCGGGCACCGCCGGTGAACGCGCCGACGTTTTCGTGCTGTCGGGGGCGGAGGACCTCGTACCCGTCGAGGGCACATACCCGGGGCGGGTGCGGTACCGCCCGAGAACCGAGGGCATGTTCGCCCGGGTCGAGCACGTCAAGGACGCCACGGGCGACTTCTGGGAGGTCCGCGCCAAGGACGGCTCCCGCACCAGATACGGCACCCCGCGGCCGGTCGACGCGCCGGACGGATGGCGGGACCCGGCCGTGGTCTGCGACCCGCAGGCACCCGGCCATGTGTTCTGCTGGCGGATCACCGAGACGGCCGATCCCCTCGGCAACCTTGTCAGGTACTCATACCTGCGCGACCTCGGCCAGGAGCCGGGCCATACCTGGGACCAGCCGCTGCTCGCCCGGATCTCCTACGCGGACTACGGCGACCGGGCCGACCCGGCGTTCCTGGTGATGGTGGACTTCGACTACTCCACGCGTCCCGACCCGTTCTCCGACTACCGGGCCGGCTTCGAGGTCAGGACATCGCTGCGCTGCGACACGGTCCGGGTGACCACACACGCGGCCGACGGGGTGGCGCGACCGGCCCGCGAGTACCGGCTCCGCTACGAGCAGGCCGCCTTCAACGGCGCGTCCCTGCTGGCCGACGTGACCTGCGTCGGCATCGACGAGTCCGCTCCGGCCACAGGTACCGGAGCGGGTGACGGGCCCGGCGGACCGGCATCAGGTGACGGCCCCGGCGGGCAGACGATCGCAACGGCCGCCGCCTCCGTTGCCCGGCCGACCCTCGAGACGGCCGTCGAGCCGACCCTCGAATCCCTGCCGCCACTGACGTTCAGGTACTCGGGCTTCGCCCCGGCGACACGCAGATTCGAGCCTGTAACGGGACCCGGCCTGCCGACCGCGGCGCTGAGCAGTCCGACGCACGCGCTCGTCGACCTGCGCGGGATCGGCCTGCCCGACGTGGTGGAACTCGGCGCCGCGCAACGGGTCTGGCGCAACGCCGGGAACGGCCGCTTCGAGCTGCCGAGAACGCTGGCCGAGGCCCCGCCGTTCTCGCTCGGCGCGAATGGTGTCTCATTCTTGGACGCGGACGGTGACGGGCGTCCCGACCTGATCGTCTCCCGGGCCGCCCCGGCGGGCGCCCGCGCGGCCGGGGGCGGCGGGCCGACGGGGTACTTCCCGATGACGTTCGCGGGCGGGTGGTCACGCCGTTCGTTCCAGCCGTACCGGCAGGCGCCGGACGTGAGCCTGTCCGATCCCAGCGTGAAGCTGGTCGATCTCGACGGTGACGGGCTGACGGACGTGCTGCGTTCGGGCAGCCGCCTGCAAGCCTGGTTCAACGACCGGGATCCGCAGCTGGCCTGGCAGCGCACCGCGGTGAGCAACGGCACGGGGCCCGGGGTCGACCTGGCCGACGCGCGGGTACGGCTGGCGGACATGACCGGCGACGGCCTCCAGGATCTCGTACTGCTCCGCAACGGGAACATCTCGTACTGGCCGAACCTCGGCCACAACCGGTGGGGCGCGAGGGTGACGATGCGCGACTCGCCGCGGCTGCCCGACGGATACGATCCCCGCCGGGTGCTGCTCGGCGACGTGGACGGTGACGGCGTCGCCGACCTGGTGTATGTCGATCGCGGCCGGGTGTCGTTGTGGGGCAACCTGTCGGGCAACGCCTGGACCGCCCAGCCGGTCACGATCAACAGCACTCCGGGTGTCGTCGACTCGGACTCGGTCCAGCTGTCCGACCTGTACGGCACCGGGATGGCCGGGTTGCTGTTCAGCCGGGCGGCGGGCGGCCCGGGGCGGGGCGGGGCGAACCTGCGGTTCCTCGACTTCACCGGCGGCACGAAGCCGTACCTGCTGGCCGGCATGGACAACAACCTCGGGGCGGTCACCAGGGTGACGTACACACCCTCGACCCAGGAGTACCTGCGCGACCAGGCCGATCCCGCGACCCGCTGGCGGACCACGCTGCCGTTTCCCGTGCAGGTGGTCTCGAAGGTCGAGGTCGTCGATGAGATCTCGGGCGGCAGGCTGACCACCGAGTACCGGTATCACCACGGCTACTGGGACGGCGTGGAGCGGGAGTTCCGCGGCTTCGCGATGGTCGAGCACCTCGATACGGAGACGTTCGGCGCCGCGCCGGCCGGGCCCGGCTCGGTACCGCCCGAGCACTACTCGCCGCCCACGCTGACCAAGAGCTGGTTCCATCCCGGGCCGGTCGCCGCCGCCGAAGCCGGCGACTGGACCGAACTCGACCTGCGGCACGAGTACTGGGCCGGCGACGCGCCGATGCTGCCCCGTCCGGCCGCGCAGACCGCGTTCCTGGCCGCCCTGCCGCGCGGGGCACGCCGGGCCGCGCTGCGGACGCTGCGCGGCCAGGTGCTGCGCACGGAGCTGTACGCGCTCGACGGCACCGCCCGCGAGGGGCTGCCCTACACGGTGACCGAGACGGTCTCCGGTGTACGGGAAGAGTCGGCCGCGGTCTCCGTCGGTGCCGAAGACGCCGACCGGGAGCGGATCTTCTTCCCGTTCGCTCTCGGCAGCCGGACCACGCGGTGGGAGCGCGGGGCCGAGCCGATGACGCAGTTCACCTTCCCCGCCGGTCACGACGCGTACGGGTTCGCGACGGGGCAGCTCGCCATCGCGGTGCCGCGCGGGCGGGACCCGCTGGCCGTGGCTCCGCCGGGAACGTCGGCCCAGCCGTACCTGGCCACGTACGCGACCACCGAGTACGCCCGCCGCGACGACGCCGGCCACTACCTGGTCGACCGCGTCGCGAGGACGACCAGCTACGAGGTCGTCAACGACGGCCGGCTGCCGGTGGCCGGCCTGCGTGCCGCCGTACTCGGCGGGCCGGGGCAGGCCACCGGGGGTGGCGTGTCCCTGCGGGTGACCGGCGATGCCCGCACGTTCTACGACGGCGACGCCTTCGTCGGGCTTCCGCTCGGCACGCTCGGCGAGTACGGCCTGGTGACCCGCACCGAGTCGCTCGCGTTCACCGACGCCTTCCTCGACTCGCTCTACGCCGAGGGCGACCCGCTCGCGGTCGGCCCGCGGCCCGCCTACCTCGCGCCGGGCGGGGTGGCCGCCTGGCCGGCCGAGTACCCGCAGGAGTTCCGCGGCCTGCTGCCGTCGCTGGCGGGCTACACCCACTACACCGACACTGACGTACCCGGATCACCCGGCGGGTACTACGTGACCACTGCGCGGCACCGGTACGACGTCCACGTCCCGGGCCGCGTGCCGCGCGGCCTGCCGGTCGCTTCCCTCGATCCCCTGGGCGCACAGAGCGTCATCGACTACGACGAGCACGACCTGCTGCCCGTTCGCGCAGTCGACCCCGCCGGTCTCGAGACCATCGCGGTGCACGACTACCGCGTGCTGCAACCCGTCGAGACGACTGATGCCAACGGCAACTCCGCCGGCGTGGCCTTCTCCCCCGCCGGGCTGGTCACCGCCCACTTCGTGCGAGGCAAGAACGGCGACGGGGATCTCAGCGCGCCGAGCACCCGGATGTCGTACGACCTGTTCGCCTTCGCCACGCGCGGCCGGCCCGTGTCCGTGCGAACGGTCAAGCGGGTGTACCACGACACCGACACCGACGTCCCGGCCGCCCGACGCGACGAGGTGATCGTGTCGGTGGAGTTCTCCGACGGGTTCGGCCGGGTGGTGCAGTCCCGCTCGCAGGCCGAAGACACCCTGTTCGGCGACCCTGCTTTCGGCGGCGGGGTGATCCCGGCGGAGGATCTCGCGGCAGTCGGCGACACAACCGGGCGTACGCGCGCCGAGTCGGCCCCGGACAACGTGGTCGTCTCCGGCTGGCAGATCTACGACAACAAGGGCCAAGTGGTCCAGAAGTACGAACCGTTCTTCTCGACCGGATACGAATACGGGCAGCCCTCCGACTCGCACCTCGGGCAGAAGACGGTGACGTTCTACGATCCCCGGGGGCAGGCCGTCAGGACGGTGAGTCCGGACGGCAGTGAGCAGCGCCTCGTGCTCGGTGTCCCGGCCGACCTGACCGACCCCGACAGCTACGTGCCGACGCCGTGGGTGTCCTACACCTACGACGCGAACGACAACGCGGGCCGCACCCACCCAGCACAGGCGCAGCCGTACGCGAGTCACTGGAACACCCCGGCCAGCGCCGAGTTCGATGCGCTCGGCCGCGCGGTCACCGCGGTTGTCCGCAACGGCCGGGCGCCGGCCGACTGGTTCACCACCCGCTCGGCGTACGACATCCAGGGCAACCTGGTGGCGATCACCGACGCGCTGGGTCGCAAGGCGTTCCGGTACTCGTTCGACCTCGCCAAGCGGCGTTGGCGGACGGACGGTATCGACTCCGGCCGCCGCGACACCGTCCCCGACGCCCTGGGCAACACCGTCGAGAGCCGCGACAGCAAGGGCGCGCTCATCCTGGGCGCGTTCGACCTGCTGCACCGGCCGACCCGTGTCTGGGCCAGAGACGACGCCAGCGGCACGGTCACCCTGCGGCAGCGCATCGACTACGGCGACGCCGGCACGCCCGCCCAGCGGCCCGCCGAACGCGACGGTGCCCGCACCCGCAACCTGCTCGGCCGGGCGATCCACCACTGGGACGAGGCCGGGTACGTCGGCACCGACTCCGTCGACTTCAAGGGCAACGTGGTGCAGAGCACCCGCAGGGTGATCGCCGACGCGCCCATCCTGGCCACCTACGACCAGGCGGCCTCCACCGGCTGGCAGGTACAGCCGTTCCGGGTCGACTGGACGCCAGCGTCCGGCCAGACCCAGGCCCAGCGCGACGCGCAACTGCTGGAGCCGGGCGGCTATGTCACCTCCACCCAGTACGACGCCCTGAACCGCGTCAAGAGGTGCTTCCTGCCCGCCGACGTGGACGGCAAGCGGCACGTGCTCTACCACACGTACAACCGGGCGGGGGCCCTGGACCAGGTACAGCTCGACAGCACCGTGCACGTCAAGCGCATCGCCTACGACGCCAAGGGCCAACGATCGCTGATCGCCTACGGCAACGGCGTGATGACCCGTTACGCCTACGATCCGCACTCGTTCCGACTGGTCCGGCTGCGCAGCGAGAAATACAGCCAGGTCGACGCAACGACATACCGGCCGACGGGACCCGCACTGCAGGACTACGGCTATGACTACGATCTGGCCGGCAACATCGTCTCCCTGCGCGACCGCACGCCCGGCAGCGGCATTCCCAACAACCCCGAAGCGCTGACCACCGACGACCCCCGGCTGCGTGCCCTGCTCGGCAGCGGAGACGCCCTCGACCGCTGGTTCACCTACGACCCTACCTACCGGCTGGTGACCGCCTCCGGTCGCGAACACCAGGCGCCATCGACCGGGGGTCCATGGATCGATCTGCCGCGCGGTACCGACGCCACCAAGGCCCAGCCCTACACCGAGACCTACCGCTACGACCCTGCCGGAAGCATCCTGCAACTCGCCCACGCGGGCGCCGGCGGCTTCACCCGGGACTTCACCGTCACGACCGACAGCAACCGGCTGCACCGGATGACCGTCGCAGCGATGCCGTACGACTATGCCTTCGACCTCAACGGCAACCTGACCGCCGAGACCACCAGCCGGCATTTCGCCTGGAACCACGCCGATCAGCTCGCCGCCTTCGCCACGCAGACAGCAGGCGCCGAGCCCTCCGTGCACGCCCACTACCTCTACGACGCCGGCGGGCAACGCGTGAAGAAGCTCGTCCGCCGGCAGGGTGGCGCCGTCGAGGTGACCCATTACCTGGACGACACCTTCGAGCACCATCGCTGGACCGGAACGCAACCCGGCGCGAACAACCACGTCCACGTCATGGACGACCGCCAACGGGTCGCTCTCATCCGGGTCGGCGCGGCTCACCCCGACGACCGCGGCCCGGCCGCCGCCGTCCATCTCGCCGATCACCTCGGCAGCAGCACCACCGTCGTCGACGCCACCGGCGCCCTGGTCAACCATGAGGAGTACACCCCTTACGGCGAAACCAGCTTCGGCAGCTACACCCGCAAGCGCTACCGCTTCACCGGCCGGGAGCGCGACGAGGAAAGCGGGCTCACGCGCTGCGGGGTGAGGCATCTGATGCCGTGGGCCGGGAGGTGGACGAGCTGCGACCCTCTTGAGGCCGCAGGCGGTCTCAACAGCTCCGCATACGCGCACGACAATCCCTTGTGTCTCGTGGACCCCGAAGGAATGGCGCCCGAAGAGCCCCCTGCCCAGGATTATCCAAGAGACGAGAATGGGGTGATCCAAGTTCCTGGTGAAGTCATCCATGTAACGGGGACAGCGCCCGCACCTTCGAATCTCGACCGTGCCGTGGCGAACGGACTGAGTCACGTCACGACCCGGAATGAAATGGAACGCCAGGAGATCTGGGAATACGAGCAGCAGCCCAATGCGCTCAGTCGCAGACAACGGGCGGACTACTACCGCGACCACCCGGAGGCCGAGGCCGACTACTACGCCGGCCTGCAAGATCGACACAACGCCTACTGGGCTCGCGAAGAGGCACGGCTTAGCGACCAGCAGCGGCGGATGGACAATGCCGCAAGCGCCGTCAACAAGATCGTCATAGCCCACGCGGCAGCCGCCACGATCCTCGTCGGCGGCGAGGCGCTCGCCCAGGCGAGCGTGAGCCGAATCGCGTACTGGCTCGGGCCGAAGTTCTACTTTTCGAGCCGCGTGGCCCCCGCTGTCGCCTTCGGTGTGGGCGTCCTCTCCCCGCCGGGCGCCCCCGACCTCGACCTGCCCGGCCAAGCCGACGACGCCGGACGGCTGGCCCGCGGGATCTTCGCCAAGGGAATTCGCCGGGTCAGCAGCAACGTGGCGAAGAACAAGGAGTTCTTGGACGCGGTCAAGAAAGCGGAACGCCTGATGGGATTCAAGCTCACGGATGATCAAATCGAATTGATCCATGATGCGATCAACAAGCAGGGATATTCGTTCCACGAAATCGTGGACCTGATTGTTGGCGAGTACGGGCATAGCCGTTGAGGCCTGCCGTGAAGTCGGGCATCGATGGCTCATGGACTGACACCACCGAACGACAAGAGGGAGACGAGTTCGTGAGCGTTACCGGTCACGGTCAGGGTCAACGCCGACCTCGGCGAGCGCTGGGTGCGGAAACCTCCGAACCCGGACTGGGAGGAAGAGGACAAGGTCACCTACACCGACGCCGCAGCCGGGCCCCGGTGTTCACGGTGCCAGCGCCCGTCAACGACGCCGTCATCGGCCTGAATGAGGGTGGGGGCAGGTCACCGTCCGCTCCGGCTTCCGGCTCAAGTAGTGGTCCGCGTGCACGTATGGAACGAACCAGTCATCGGTGTCTACCGGATGGGATCTCCCAATGACCACCAGCAATGACATGTCGAGCGAACCGCCGACTGCGAACGGCGGACGGATGCCCGCCCTGATATCCCAGACGATTCCCAAGGCACCCCCGGAAGTCGAGCCCTCGGTGAGCATCGCGTCGGTGACCGCCCGCGTGGTGGCCGGAGTCGCGACCTCGGTCACGGTCAACGCGAACGAGGGCACGCACTGGGTGTGGCTGTCCGGGGACCTCAGCTGGAATCCCGAGCCCAAGGTCACCTACACCGAGACCCGGATCAGCATCGACGGCGTCGAGGTGCTCACCGACCACCGGGGAGGCGGCGGGACCGAGTCGGTGACCTTCCCGAAGGCCGGGACGCACACGCTCGTGGCGTCCGCGGTGACCACCACCGGGACCCTCATCTCGTCGGCCCCGATGAGCGTCCGGGTCGCCGCGGCCGGACCGCCCGCGTTCACGGTGACGGCGCCCGCCAACGGCACCACCGTCGACCTGGACGAGGCCGGGAAGGACATCACCGTCCAGGTGAACACGACGAGCGATCAGTACTTCCCGCTCACCGTCAACGTCGCATGGGACAACCAGGTGACGACCGGGACGATACAAGCCGGCACCACCCAGTACCAGACGGGGATCCACCTCGCCCCGATGCCGCTGGGGGCGCGGACCATCTCGGTGACGGTCGCCGATCCGGACGGGGTCGGCTCGACCCAGTCCCGTTCGGTGACCTGCCGCGACGTCTCACCGCCGCAGGTACAGATCGACTATCCGCCCCAGAACGGCAACATCGTGGGCGACGACACGGGGGCGGCGACCGTGCCCATGCACGGCACGGCGACGGACCCCCAGAGCGGCATGGTCGGGGGCAGCGCGTCGGTGGCCTGGGCCCTGACGCCCGGGGGGACCAGAACAACGGCGACCCCGACGGCCGCCGGAGACTTCAGGAGCTGGACAGCCAGCGTGCCCCTGCTCCCGGCCGGCTTCGGCGCCCACACGATCTACGTGTGGGCGACCGACTCGGCAGGCAACACGATGGCGGCCCCGCAGACCGTTCCGGTCACGGTGATCAGCTCGTACACCCCCAAGACGCTGGACGAGCGGCTCAACGAACGCGAGTACCTCGCCGCGCTGCTGTCGTTCGCCCAGGAGCAGGTGACGTTACCGGGGACACCGCCGACGCCCCTGGACACTCACACCCTGGTCGGCGCCCTCCTCCAGCCGGTCGACCGGTTGAGCCAGCCGCTGTCGGCGGCCGTCGACCAGGGAAACCGCGAGATCAACCAGCTGCGGGTGCCCGTCGAGGTACTCAGGGCCCACATCGCCGCCACGGGCACCTCCACCACCCCGGGTGCGAACGGGGACCGGGCCTATCGCACCGCGGCGTACACGGCGCTGCTCGCCGCCGCCGGGACCTCGTACACCGAACTGAGGCTGGCCCGGGGCGCCGATCCCGGCGTCCGTCGGGCGCTCGCCGCCCGGCTGGGCATCAGGCTGTCGGCGACCTCACCCGATGAGCTCGACCTGCTGCTGCTGGACGCCACGGGGCCGGCCGAGTCGGTGCTGGAGACCGTCTTCGGCCTGCCGTCGACCGTCGCGGCCGACCCCCTGCGGGTGCCGTCGACGCCCTGGCTGCTGAGCTGGCAGCAGTCCGCCCTCGCGCTGACCTGGGCCGAGCAGGACCAGCACCCCACCGTGGCACCGGCGTACCAGGCACTCGCCGACCCTGACGTGATCAGCGCCGCCGACATCGTTCCCGGCCCGAACGGCAACCGTGTTCGCACGCTGCTGACCGCCCGGTCCCTGCTGCTCACCGCATTCGCGGCATCGCTCAACGACGCGAGAACAAAAGCCGCCAATGCCACGGCGGGGCTGGCGGCCATGCAGAGCCTGGCGCTGCCCGGCGTCGACCTCGCCCTCCTGGAGGCCAAGGACGGGCAGGGCAACGACATCAGCGCCGACCTCGCGTCGGCGGGGCTCACCCGCAGCGGCTTCCTCCTCCTCAGGAAACTGAGCAGGCTCGCGGGCACCGGGACCGTCACCGTTACCGAGTGGGGCGACGCCATTGCCGTGCTCATCCGTGCGCACAAGGAGACGCTCTACCCGGCATGGCGGGCACAGGAGTCCGCCTTCGTACTCTCCCCCGACTTCTTCGTCCTCTCCGACAGCGGCCCCACGGTCAGTGCCTACCGCGTCGACGGCCGTGCCCGCGTGGACTGGCAGTCCACGCTGCGCCGCCGGATCGCTCAGCGACAGGACCTGACCGACGCCAACGCACAGGCCGTCGCATCGGCCGAGCAGGCCGCCCTGCCGATTCTGCGCGACGCCCTCCTGGCCGACCTCGCCCCCACCACCACGGGCAACATCGGCGAGGAGATGTCGGCCAGGTTCTTTGTCGACGCCCTGGCCGGGGGCACCCTGCGCACCACCCGCATCCGGCAGGCCATCGAGAGCGTCCAGTCGCTGCTGTCGGCCAAGCGGGCGGGCGAGCTGCCGGCGAATCACCCCGCGGCGGCCTGGATCCTCAACGGCCCCGCGTTCAGCAGCGCCTGGACCTGGATGGGCGAGATGGGAAGCTGGCAGGCCGCCACCCTGGCGTTCCTGTTCCCCGAGCGTCATCTCGACCCGGCCCTGCTCGTCCCTGGCAGCGGGCCGCTTTACGAGCTCTTCGAGACCGTTCGCGGTGCGGGCGTTTTCAACGCCGAAGCAGCCATCAAGGCGTCGGACCACTACCTGGGCGAAATGGGAAAGACCTTCGGCTACTTCGACCCGAACCTCAAGACCCTGCCACCCCTGCCGGAACCGGCCAACACGGAGATCTTCTGGACCGTACCCGTCCTGCTCGCGCAGCGGCTGCAGGCGGCCGGCGACTACCAGGCCGCGCTCGACTGGTACCGGCTCGTGTACTCGTACGACGTCTACGACGTCACGAAGCCGGTCTCCATCTACAGCCGGATCAACACCGAGAGGGTGTTCCGCCCCGACCTCAGCTTCCCGCCCGGATGGACGACCGCGCTCGATCCCTTCGCGCTCGTGGCCAGGCGCCCCGCCCCCTACACCCGTTACACCCTGCTGTCCGTCATCAGGTGCCATCTCGACTACGCCGACGCCCAGTTCACCCGGGAGACCGACGAGTCGGTCGCGCACGCCCGTACCCTCTACGTCACCGCGCGGCGACTGCTCGGGACAGCCGCGCTGCAACCGCAGGAACCGTTGACCGCCGGCGAGCCGCCCTTGGCGATCCCGGACCTGGACGTCCTGCGCAACCGGGCGGAGGTACAGCTCGCCAAGATCAGGCAGGGACGCAACATCGCGGGCATGCCCCGCACACAGGGGGTCGCGGCCGCGACGGTCGTCCAGCCCACCCCCTACCGGTTCAAGACCCTGCTCGAACGGGCCAGGCAACTCGCCGCCCAGGCCACCCAGATGGAGGCGGGTTTCCTCGCCGCACTCGAGAAGTACGACGACAGGAGCCTGCGCCTCTACGACGCGGTCAAGGGCATCGACCTGACCGCCGCGCAGGTCGGCGTGGCGACGAGCCGGGTGCAGGAGGCCAACGACGCGGTCACCGCCGCCACCGCGCAGCAGACCAAGGCGGACACGATGGCCGCGTCCTACGCCGCCGCCATCGACGCACCCCCCAGCCAGTACGAGAAGAACCTGCTTGATGAGTATTCCGACTTGCAGTACGTCAGGGATGGCATCGCGATCGCGGACACGGCGATCGGCATCCTGCAGGCAGCCTCCAAGGCGTCCAGTGTGTTCGAGGCGGTGACGAGTTTCGGCGCCAGCACGATATTCTCCGGCCAAATCGCCGCGGCGACCGTCGTCAAGGGCGGGTTCGAGTTGGTGCAGAACCGTCTCGACGCCCAGATACAGGCAAACCAGCTCCAGGCCGGCATCGAGCAGCGCAAGAACGAATGGCGGCTGCAGGAGGTCGCCGCCCAGCAGGAGTCACTCGTCGCCGCCGCCCAGGTCACGACGGCTCGTGACCAGGTCACGATCGCCACCCAGGAGCAGGCCGTCGCCACGCTGCAGCACGACCAGGCCGTGGCCACGCTGAAGTTCCTCAACGAACAGTTCACCAACGCCGACCTGTACCTGTGGATGAGCAACACCCTGGGCGGCGTATACCGGTACTTCCTTCAGCAGGCCACCGCCACCGCCCGGCTGGCCCAGGCCCAACTGGCCTTCGAACGGGCGGAACCGGCGCAGACCGTGATCCGCAGCGACTACTGGCAGTCGCCCGCGGAGCTGACTGGGAGCACCGTCCAGGCCAACCGCCAGGGCCTGACCGGCGCGGAACAGCTCACCGCCGACCTGGCCCGTCTCGACGACTACTCCTTCAACTCGGCACGGCGCCGTCTGAACCTGTCCCAGACCTTCTCGCTGGCCAGGCTGATGCCCGTGGAGTTCCTGGAGTTCCGCCGCACCGGAACGCTCGCCTTCGCCACGCCGATGTCCCTGTTCGACGCCGACTTCCCAGGCCACTACCTGCGGCTGATCCGCCAGGTGCGTACCAGTCTCGTCGCGCTCGTGCCGCCCGACCGGGGCATCCGCGCCACCCTGTACTCCAACGGCATCTCCCGGGTGACCACCGGAGGGGACGGCAGCTTCCAGGACGTGACGGTGCGCTCCGATCCGGGGGTCGTCGCCCTGACGTCGCCGGTCAGCGCGAGCGGGGTGTTCGAGCTGGACGTCCAGTCGGACCTGCTGCTGCCCTTCGAGTCCAGCGGCGTGGACACCACCTGGGAGTTCCAACTCCCGCCCGCGGCCAACCCGTTCGACTTCTCCAGCATCGCCGACGTGCTGCTCACCATCGACTACACCGCCGCGTACGACGACACCTACCGCGGCCAAGTGGTCACTCGGCTCAACGCCAACCGAAACCGCGGCGCGGACTGCGTGTTCAGCCTGGCGCGCGACTTCCCCGACCAGTGGTACGACCTGAACAACCCGTCCGATCCCAGCACCCGTTCGGTCACCGTCCCGTTGCGTGACGTCGACTTCCCGCTCGGGATCGAGGCCATGTCCACCGCCGCCGTCGCCGTCCGGCTCTCCAGCAGCGGAGCGGTGTTGCCCGACACGGTGGTCACCCTCACCCGCGGCACGGCCGGAGGCGCGGCCACCGCCACCAACGGCATCGCCAGCACCAGGCGTGGCAACGCCGCCGCCTGGATCCCGCTGTGCGGCCCCGGCCCCGCCGGGGACTGGCAACTCACCTTCGGAAGCGACGCCGCCCCCCTGTTCGCCTCCGGTGATCTCGACGACATCATCCTCGTCGTCAGCTGGACCGGACAGGCCCCCATCTGGACGCCGTGAGCCCGACCGGGCAGCAGAACTGCACAACGGCAGGCCGGGCCGGGAGTCATCTCCACCGATGTGGCGGTGGACCTGCACACGCCCGTCCGCTGACCCGGCCCGGGGCCCCGTCGGAGGCACGCGCTCACGACGGGGCCCTGGCGCGTCCACCGGCCCGGTGGCCTGCCGCTCCGGTGATGTCGGGACGCGCCAGGAAGTAGTGGCTTCGCCGGTGAGGCGGCGAGCCATCAGGTCGGTCATGGCCAGCTGGATCATTGCTTCGGACCGGGCTGGGAGGGTTTCGTAATCGCGGGCAAGACGCGGGGGGGGGAACATCAGCCACCCGTACATGCGCTCCACGCACCACCGTTTCGGGAGTGGAGCGAACCCCTCGGTCCCCGGGGTGCGTTGGACGACTTCCATGTCGATGCCGAGGGTGGCGGCGTGCTCAACGAGGTGCTGGCGGTAGCCGCCGTCGACCCACACCTCGCGGACGGCGGGGTGGGCGGCGGCGACCTGGTCGATCAGCTGGGTGCCGGCGACGGAGTCCTGCACGCTGGCTGCCGTGACCAGCACGGCCAGCAGCAGGCCGATCGTGTCGGTCACGATGTTCCGCTTCCTGCCTATGATCTTCTTTGCCGCATCGGTGCCCTGACTGGAGGCGGGGACGCTGGTGGCGGTCTTCATGCTCTGCGCGTCGATCACGCAAGGCCGACGGTTCGGTATCGCGGCCCTCCTGCTGGCGTAACAGGCTTCGCAGCAGGCCGTTGAGCCGGGCGAACACGCCGCCCTTCTGCCACTTCGCGAAGTATCCGTAGACCGTCTCCCAGGGCGGGAAGTCGTGCGGCAGGTAGCGCCACTGCACCCCGGTGCGGTCCACATACAGGATCGCGTCCAGGATCTCGCGGAGGTCGTGCTCGGGCGGGCGTCCGAAGTCCAGGGCCCGGCCACGGCGCTCGAAGTGCCAAGCCGCCAAAACCGGCTCGATCAACTCCCAGCGGGCATCGGACAGGTCACTCGGATACGGACGTCGCTCACTCATGACCTGGACGTACCGTCCCGAGCCGAGTGCGCCCAGGCGCGCGGCACCGGCCATGGAAGCACGGCATGGAACAGGGCGTCTTGGAATGAGACAGGCGCAAGCGGCATCCGAACTCAGGGGTCACCCCGTCTGGCTCCCGCAGCGCCACCGCAGTGAGGGGCGATCAGCCGTCGGCCTGCGCCGGTTTCCTCGGCCGGCTGGGGGTGGCGCCTTTCCGGGCGAGGCGCCTGGTCATGAGGGTGATGGCCGCCCAGGTGATCTGGGTTTCGGAGTGCTGGATGAGCCGTTGAGCAGACGGGCCAGTTCGTCGTCGACGTCGACCTTGCCGGTGTCGACGGCCGTCTCGATCCAGTCGAATGTCGCCCGGACGCGGGCAACGTTCTCGTGCACGATCGTGCGTTCGTCGTCGTTCAGGGTGCGGTCGCGCAGGCCGGGAACGGTGCGGCCAGCGGCTGCGACCAAGGAATGGCAGGCGGTAACCAGGTCCAGGAACTCCACCGACCGGTCGATCGCGCGGACTGCCGGGGCGACGGGACTGGTGCGGTCGAAGTCCTCCCGGGCTTGCCGACTATGTTCGACCTGGGCATGGTTGACCTGGAAGCGGGCGGTGTCGTCGCTCATCGCCTATAGGGCGACATCCGGCCTGCGCAGCAGGCTGGTCTCGGCCGTCGCCGCGACCGACTCGTCGCGGGTGAATTCCTCCACCACCCGGACCTTGCCGTAAAAGACCGGATAGTGAACGAAGTTGGATGAGGGATGCGTTCGCATAGCGATTACTGAGACCTTTCGCCGAACGGTACCTCTCGGCGCCTCCAGGCCCTCACCTTGCACCGCGGCGAGCAGAACACCGCATCCGAGCGGCGGTCGACGCCGGCCACCCACCGGGCCCCGCATTCCGGGCACTCCGCCTCGCCCGTACCGCCCTGAACGGCCACCAGCCGCTTGCGCAACCGCCGTTCCCGACGCCACTGCCTGGACCGACACACCGACGAACAGAACTCCGCTCCGGGCCGGGCCGCACTCATCATGGCGGCACTGCCGCCGCCACGATGAGCCGACCGGTGAGCGGCAGTGGCCTGAGAACCTGGTACTCCAGTGTGACTTCCTGATCGGGTGTTTGGATGCCTCGGCGGGTCGACGTCATTGCCCGATGGTTGAGGTCGATCTGCCGCTGACCATCTGCTGTCAGCGAATCCGCCTGGCCGGGCGGTGATCCCAGTGCTTGTGTGTCGGTATGGAGATCCTGGTTCTGGGCGGAACGGCATGGGTGGCTCGGGAGCTGTCGCGGCAGGCGATCGAACGCGGCCATCGGGTGACCTGCCTCGCGCGTGGCGAGAGCGGAGAAGTCGCGGACGGAGCGACACTGGTCGCCGCCGACCGGCGCGATCCGTCGGCGTACGAGCCCCTGCTCGACCGAGAATGGGACGCGGTCGTCGAGGTGTCATGGCAGCCGGGCTTCGTTCGTGGAGCGCTCGACGTGCTGGGCAGCAAGGCCGGGCACTGGGTGTATGTCTCGTCCGGCAACGCCTACGCCGCCCATGCCACGCTGGGGGCGGACGAGTCCGCGGCCCTGCTCGCCCCGACCGACCGGAGCGAGGTCGACCGCGAGTTGTACGGCGAGGCGAAGGTCGCCTGCGAGCAGGCGTCGACGGCCGCTGTGGGCGACCGCCTCCTCATCGCACGAGCCGGGCTCATCGGCGGCCCAGGCGATCACAGCGGGCGCTCCGGCTACTGGGTCGCCCGGGCCGCACGCGATCCGCGAGGGCCGATGCTGGTCCCGGACACACCGGCCGTACCCACCCAGGTGGTCGACGTGCGGGACCTCACCTCCTGGCTGCTCGACTCCGCGGAGACGGGGACCACCGGCACGTACAACGCTGTCGGCCCGGTCGTTCCCTTCGAAGAGTGGATCGAGCTGTCCCGCGCCGTCGGCGGGCACACCGGTCCGGTGGTCACCGCCGAATCGGCGTGGCTGCTCGCCAACGGCGTGGCCCAGTACATGGGGTCCGAATCGCTGGCGATGTGGCTGGTCGAGCCGGGCTGGGAAGGGTGGTCGGCGCGGGACGGGTCCTCGGCACGCGCCGCGGGGCTGCGTCACCGGCCTCCGGCGGAGACGCTGGCCGACACGCTGCGTTGGGAACGCGAGCAGGGGCTGGACCGGGAAAGGCGTGCAGGCCTCAGCGCCCAGCGCGAGCGCGAGTTGCTCGACGCCCTCGGCTGACAGCGCTGGACCGGTCTCGCACACCCGAGCGTCTCTACTGGCGCCTTCCGTTCTGACTTCCCGATCCCGTGGTGGGCCCGGCCGAGAACCGGTACGGCCACCGCGTGATCATCGAGGGTTGGGCGGACTCTTGAAAGTCGTGCGGTGGCGATAGGCCATAGGGTGGACCCTGCCCGCCGGCGGGCGATGTTCGACCAGGTTATGGCCCGAATCGCGGGCCGGTTCGGGCGAGTTGAGCCCCGGGCCGCGGCCCGTTCCTACCTGCCCGGGCTGCTGTCGAATGTCGAACGGAAGAACTGCGACGTGTTCCTCCCGCTGGCCTGAGTGACCGGCGACGAAGCCTACGGACAAGGCCCCCAGCTGCGTGCCGCCCTCGAGGCACGCGGCCGGCTACGTGCCGGCCGTCGCGTGCTCGATGCGAGTGAGAATCAACCACGGCCGCACTGCCGTCCGCGCGGACACCGTCGCCGCCCGACTGCCCGCCACGGCCTGGCAGCGGCCACAGCGCCGGCAACGGCGCGAAGGGCCGCGGTACTACGGCTGGGCCTGGATCCACACCGGCACCGACAGCCACCACCAGCTGCTGATCCGACGCACAACGAACCGGTCCACGTCGCCGGTGCCCGCTGGAGCATCGAGGAATGCTTCCAAACGGCCAAGGGCCAGGTCGGACACGACCACTAGTGCCGCGGCAGGCAGCGTTTGCCCGTCAAGGAGCGGCGTCCGGCGCGTGCTCTCGGCGTGCCGGGTGCAAGCCCTCGTACTGGATGTACTTGGGCTTGTGCCCGGTGCGCCGAGAGTGCGTGCCGGGCGTCGCGACGGGGCGAACGTTGCCTGCCGCGGCACTAGTTAGTGAGACACCGAGCCTGACTGGGTCAGGGTCTGCCGGCACCCGGTGCGGGTGCCGCGAACGCCACAACCCGCCCGCTGGGTTGCCGCGACTCGGGTCCGCCCCAGGTCTGGCCGACGACGAACAGACGGGGATCGTCCCCGC
Source organism: Streptomyces sp. NPDC002588 (assembly GCF_040295925.1). Taxonomy (NCBI): domain Bacteria; kingdom Bacillati; phylum Actinomycetota; class Actinomycetes; order Kitasatosporales; family Streptomycetaceae; genus Streptomyces; species Streptomyces sp. NPDC002588. The sequence continues at coordinate 85,481 of NZ_JBEOWF010000010.1, read as the reverse complement.
GGCTGAGCGCGCAGGCGAAGGCGCCGCGATCCAGGTCGACTGTAGCGAGCACCTCACCGCCCTCGCGCACACGAACACAGTGCTGGTTGCCGACGTCGGCGTACCAGACGGCGCCTTCGGCATCCACGCAGATTCCGTCCGGGTGGTCGTCGGGTGTCTCCGCCCACACGCGCCGGGTGCCGAGGTCGCCGTGGCTGCCGATGTCGTAGGCGGTGAGCCGGTTCGCATACGACTCGGCAACGATCAGCGTGGCACCGTCCGGGCTGATCGCCATACCGTTGGGAAACGCGAGGCCGTCGGCAATTTGATGGACGTTGCCTTCCGGCGTGACGAGCACGATCAAGCCCGGCGCGAACTCACCGCCGGGAAAGTCGAAACCGATGGTGTTGACATAGGCGTTGCCCCTGTCATCGACCACGATGTCGTTCCACGGCTTCTCCGAGACCTTGGAAAGGTCGGCATGCTGGACGAGTGATCCGTCCGGCTCATGGCGCAGCAGCCGTCGTTGTGCCGAGTCCACGACGAGCAGTCGCCCGTCGGGGAGGAAGTCGATGCACATCGGGAATGACGGGACGGTTACCACCACCTCATGGCGTCCGTCGGCGTCCAACGCGATCACCTGGTTCGCGCCCCAGTCGGAGAACCAGAGTTGCTCGTTGTGCCAGCGCGGTGACTCGCCGAACACGACGCCTTCCATCAGGACCCCGAGCGCGCTCATCACTCTTCTCCTCTCGCTTCGTATAGGGACAGACCTGCCCAGGCACCAGAACTCATCGCGGTCCGCACTGCGATTCGGAATCGTCGAGGCGCGCAGGTGGAGGCCGGCGAGGTAGTTTCCGGGATCTTGTCGTACCGGGTGGCGATGCCTCGTGGGCGCGATTACCGCGGGACGAATAGGCCTTCTCGCCTGCGACGGCTTCCGCTCGGGTGCTGGGAGGGGCGGTCGACGGGCCTGCGGACCCGGACCTTCTCCACCACGGGGATGAACTGTGAGCTGTGGGCTGTGGGCTGTCTGCTGCCTGGGCGGCGGTCGGCGACGAGGGGGACCTTGCTGCTCTGCCCGGCCTCGTGAATGCCTGAGGAGGAGGTCGAGCCGGATGCTGCGTGAGCCGCGCGAGGGGGAACGGTTCCGCCAGGGTGGTGTGCTGGTGCGCAAGGCCGGGCAGCCCGCGTGATGCCCGCCCGCGCGGGGCCGCCGGGCGTCACGGGTGGAGCCGGACGGGTGGGGTGGCCCCGGGAGCGGCGGCCGTCGGCAGATCCTGGTCGACGGCCGTCAGGAGGCGGGCGACCAGGGGGTTCGGGTCGTCCTGACGCCAGGCGACGGCGACCCGGGTACGGGCGGCGCCGGGTCCGATCCCGCGGAAGGCGACCCCTTTGAGGCGCAGTCGGCGGATGCCGGCCGGGGCCAGGGAGACGCCGAGGCCGGTCTCCACCAGGGCGCAGACGGTCTGCCACTCCACCGTGTGCTGGGCGATCCGGGGCGTGAAGCCCGCGGCGGCGCACAGCCCGGTGATCCGGTCGTACAGCCCTGGTCCGGCTTCGCGGGGCAGGAGGACGAAGGGCGAGTCCGCCAACTGTCCGACGCGGACCGCCCGCTGTGCCGCGAGCGGGTGCCCGGAGGGCAGCACGGCCACGAAGGGCTCGCTCAGGACGGTCCGGAAGGCGAGCCCAGGCTCGTCGGCGGGCGGCTCGCGCAGCAGGCCGACGTCGATGTCCTGGTCGTGCAGGGCGGCGATCTGCGGCGCGGTGGTCATCTCGTGGATGTCCAGGCGCACGTCGGGGAACCGCTCCCGGAAGGTGCGCAGCAGGCCAGGCAGGACGGTGAGGGCGAGGGAGGCGGCGAAACCGATCCGCAGCCGCCCGGCGAGTCCGCCGCCGACCGCGCGGGCCGCGGCCAGGCCGTTCGCGAGGCCGGTGAGGGCCTGCCGGGCGGCGGGCAGCAACTCCCGGCCCGCCGGGGTGAGCCCGACGCCCCTGGGGGCGCGGGTGAACAGCGCGTGGCCCACCCTGTCCTCCAGGCGGCGGATCTGCTGGCTCAGCGGGGGCTGCGCGATGCCCAGGCGGGCGGCCGCGTGGCCGAAATGGAGTTCCTCGGCGAGCACGACGAAGGCGTGCAGTTGCTGGAAGGGGAGTTCGGGACGGTCCATACGCCTATGCATATCAGCCCGGTCCTTGATGAATATTGGACGTATCAGTGCAGGTCACCTAGCGTTCGGCGCATGACAGAGCGACTGACGGAACTACCGGCGGAGCGACGGGCGGAGCGGCTGGAGCAGAGGGAGCGGCGCGCGATCCTCAGCGGTTCGACGTTCGAGGAGCGAATCGGCTATGCCCGGGCCGTGGTGGACGGCGACTTCGTTCACGTTTCCGGGACGACCGGTTTCGACTATGCCGCCATGACGATCTCTGACGACGTGGTGGAACAGGCCGAGGAGTGCCTGCGCAACATCGAGGCGGCGCTGGGCGAGGCGGGCTGCACCCTCGCCGACGTGGTGAGGGTGCGGTACATGCTCCCCGACCGCGAGGACTTCGAGCCGTGCTGGCCGGCCTTGCACCGCGCCTTCGGCGCGATCCGCCCGGCCGCGACCATGCTGGTGTGCGGCCTCTCCGACCCCCGTATGAAGATCGAGATCGAGGCGTACGCCCGGCGGCCTGCCCCGTGACGGCCCGCCCGACCGCCCCTGCCCAGGGCGTGTCCGGCAAGTGATCTCGGGGTTGGCGGAGCCAGAGGACCAGTGGTGCGAGGTGGATTCCCGCCCGGTAGCGGGTGGCCGGCTTGTCGTGTCGTGGCGCGATCGCCCGCAACCGCCTGGGGCCGGCGAAGTGGCGTTCGACGACGTTGCGGGCCCGGTACGGCGGGCGGTCGAGGGCCGGCAGCCTGCCGTCGGCCGGTCCGCGCCCGGTCGGCTCTGTCGTTCGCGCGCTGTCGGATGACCGCCCGGATACCGCGGCGCCGCAGCCCTGGCGGATCGCCCGCCGCCCTCTCTCGGCGCGCCCGGGCCGATCAGGCCGCCGAACTGCGCAGCGCCTTGCTGCGTGTCCGATGGAACCCCCTGAGTGCAACGAGGCCTGATCGATGACCATCGCCGCTGTCCATGTCCGCCGTCTGGTGGCCCCCCTCCACACGCCGTTCGTCACTGCCCTGGCGCATCTGACCCACGTCTCGACCGTCGTCGTCGAGATCGTGGACCGCGACGGGCGCTCCGGCTTCGGTGAGGCGCCGGAGGTGTGGACTGTCACGGGATCCTCACTCGCCTCCAGCGAGGCCTGCGTCACCGAGGTCTTCGCCCCGCTTCTCATCGGTCGCGACGCCGATGACCTGGTGGAGAACTGTCGCAGCGTCAGCCGCGCCGTGGTCGGCAACGAGCCGGCCAAGGCCGCGGTGGACATCGCGCTCCACGATCTCGCCGCGGTCCGCCTCGGGATCCCGCTGGTCCGACTGCTCGGCGGCTCCCGGCTGGTGGTGCCCACCGACGTGAGCCTTGCAGTCGGCACGGTGGACAGCCTGGCCACGGCGGCGAAGAGCCGGGTCGCGGAGGGATTCGACGTGCTGAAAGTCAAGGTCGGCACGGACGCGGCCACGGACATCGACCGCGTGACGGCAGTCCGCCGGGCGGTCGGTCCCGAGGTGAGGATCCGTCTCGACGCCAACCAGGGGTGGACGCCCCGCGAGGCGGTACGGGTCATCCGCTCGCTGGAGAACACCGGCATGGGGGTGGAGTTCGTCGAACAGCCGGTGGCCTACCGGGATGTGGAGGGCCTGGCCTGGGTGAGCGACCGTGTCGAGACCCCGATCATGGCGGACGAGTCCGTCTTCGACGTGCGCGACCTGGTGGAGGTCATCCGCCGGCGCGCTGCGGACCTGGTCAACGTCAAGCTGGCGAAGAGCGGCGGACTCAGCACCGCCCGTACCCTCCTCGAACTGGCGCGAGCCCACGGCATGGGCACCATCCTCGGCTGCATGCTGGAGAGCGAGATCGGCACCGGCGCCGCGGCCAGCCTGGTAGCCGCCTACGGGACCACGATGGTGAGCGACCTCGACGCAGTGTGGTGGCTCCAGTGCCCCGCCGTCGTCGGCGGCATGCGCTACCAAGGCGCCACGGTCGTTCTGCCCGACGCGCCGGGCCTGGGCATCTCCGGCCTGGTCGCCGCAGAATCCCGGGAGGCCACGGAGGCAGGGGAAGCCACGAAGACAGATGCTGCAGGCGCCAGCGGGGCGGGATCTGTGCTGTGAGCTGCGGTGACAGCCTGTTCTTCTGAAAGCAGCTGCAGGGCGACAACGAGCACGCAACGGACAGGCGGCGACGCTGCCGCCCGATGACGTTCGCCACCTACCATCCGGAGGGGCAGGGGCCTCACGCGCGCCCCAGGCAGGGGGCTGATCATGCGGTCGACCACTTCACGGCGGGTGTTCCGGCGCTTCGTCGGTGCCGTCGCTGCCGGCGTGGCCCTGGCCGCAACCTCAGGGTGCACTGTTCCCGTCGATGCCGTCGCCGGCATCTCGGTGACCGGCGACGGCCATCTGCTCGGCGTCATGATGGTCTGCGGCCATCAGATCGACGGCGCGACCCTCTACGTGGACAACGCCGACGTCGACAAGGCGGTGACGGTCGGGTCTTGGACCGCCGACCGCCCTCTCACAGCCGGTCTCGCCACCTGGACCCTCGATTCTCCTGCTGCTGGTTGGACCGCGACCAGGTCCCTCACCCCGCTCACCGACAAGACCACCTATGCCCTCTACGGCTGGACCAAGGACAACTCGTGGTCATCGGGGAGCGTCTCCTTCACCCTGACCGATCGGGACCGGCTCACCCCGGGGCAGGTCCTCTACGACAACATCTCGGACAATGGCGACGAATCCACAATCTCCGTCCCTCTGGCGAAGTTCAAAGCCAGGGCCTGCCAGAACATGTAAACGCCGCGGCTCCTCCTGCCAGGCCGAGGTACACCCGCCGTCGACAGGCACGCGCCCAACCTTCGCCGCCACAGGACACGATCGCGATCTGCAGCCGACGATCCACATCACCGAAGGCCGTGCACTGACCGCACTCCCACTGATCATCGAGTGGCGAGACGACATCGGCGGCGTCGAAGCCGATCTCGCCTCCGCCTGCCGGTCGCGGTACCGGTACCGGCCCCGGCGCGACGGCGACGGCGTATGACGCATCACGCGGAACACCTCGGTCCACGGAAAAGACACCCTCCCCCGCCCTTGCCGGGCACGGCCAGGAGCGCGCGCGTGGTTGGCGCAGGGGCCTTCGGCGAAACCATGGCCTGTCGGCCAGGGCGATGACGCGGTCGGCTCCGCCTTCTTGCGGTTCGTCCGGCGGTGCCGGGGCGGAACGCAGGCAGCCGCGGTTCCGGCAGACGCACTGCTTGGCGGCTTCGCCCAGGTTGTGCCACAAGTGCCGTCGATCGGCAATTCGTTGGGCCTGCGGTGCACCACGGGTGGCTCCTTCGGCGAAGCACCACCGGCTCAGCCGGGTCTCAGGGCTGCCGAGAATGCGCAGCGCCGGTCAGGGTGCGGCTTGGCGCCAGGAACGCAGCCGTTCGGCGATGCCGTACGAGTCCAGCCGTAGCCCCCGGATGTCGTAGATCAGTTCCCGCCAGAGCTCGAACTTCGTGTCCACGCGTTCTCCGGAGGCCTCCAGGTAGGCGATGGCGACGCTGTATCCGTACACCTCGTTGCGGGCCGGGAGCGGGCGCAGCAGCACGCACTCCTCCAGCATGACCGCAGCCCGCCAGAAGGCGTCGGGATGGTGCTGATCATGCCTGGGAGGGTCGACCCGGTGACGCTGGGCCATGCCGACGAGCACAGAGAAGTCGTTGACGGTCAGGTCGTCCCGGAGGATCTCTTCCTGGCGCTCGAGGAACCACCGGTAGTCGACGTACACGACGGGAGGCACAGGTCAGGCCGCCCGCGAGGTGTCGTGGGCGATGGACGGCAGCCCGCCGAACTCGGCGTCGAAGGCATCCATGACGCCGGGCTCGCTGATAGCGCGGCGGAAGGCGGCGGTCGCCGTCTGCAGGGCCCGCTCCTGTTCCTTCTCCCCCGCCACCTTGGCGAGGTAGGCCTTGACGGACAGGCCTTCGGCGGCGGCGAGACCCTGCAGGGTGTCCCTGGTATTCGTGTCGACCTTGACAGTGGTTTCAGCCATACCCGAAGTATCCCGCACGGTATACGCGTCGCGCTACCGCCTCCGCGATTTCGCCCGCCCACGGGCGGTGCCATGGGATGCCGGAAGGCCGGGGGGCGGCGTGGAGCGCGGGGAGGAGTTGGAAGCGGGCGGGGCGGTGTTTGAGCGCGATCTTCTCGGGGTGGTCCGGCACGGTGAGCCTGCCGGGGGTGCAAGTGCAGGTGGACATCGGGCACGGGTTGGCTTCGACGAGCTTGTGTGGTCGGTGATCACGCCGATTCATGTCGAGCCGAGCATGGCGGGGACGTCAAGAAGGGCAAGGAAGGCGGTCGCCGCGGGCGTGGGGCTGACGCGGCCGCAGATGACGTATTCGACGCGGGCCGGCGCGTCAGTGACCTCGATGGTGGTGACGCCAGTGAGCTGAGACGCGTACGCGGAGGGGAGCATGGCGATGCCCAGCCCCTGCCCGACCAGCCGAGCCAGGAAGTCGGCGTTGGTCACTTCGAAAGCGACGTCGCGGCTGAGACCGGCGGCCGAGAAGGCCTGGTCGGACTGGACGCGTCCGGCTGTGTTGGCCGGCAGGTCCACGAACACCTCTGAAGAAAGCCTGCGAAGGTCGACGGTCGGTTCCTCGGCGAGGGGGTGGTCCGGCGCGACGACGGCGACGAGCAGGTCACGGGCGAGTTCACGGGCGTCGACACCTTCGGGTCGCGCGGTGGTCGGCAGCCCGAGGAAGGCCACTTCGAGGGCGCCTTCCTTGACCTGCTCGACGAGTTCCTCGCTCGCGCCCACGCGCAGGCTGATGCGCACGTCCGGGTACCGCCGGTGGAAGTCGCGCAGGACGCCCGGGATGTCGACCGCGGCGACGCTGGGGATCACGCCCACGGCGAGCCGTCCGCGTACCTCACCGACGGCCGCGGCGACCTCGGCGGCCGCGCGCTCGGCGGCGTCCAGGCACTGACGGGCGGCGGGAAGGAACGCCGTACCGGCCGGTGTCAGCCGCACCCGGCGGCTGGTGCGCTCGAAGAGCCTCGCACCCAGTTCCTTTTCCAGGCGTGCGATCTGGTGGCTGAGGGCGGACTGGACGACCAGGCATCGCTCGGCGGCCCGGGTGAAACTGTTCGTTTCGGCGACGGCGACGACATAGCGCATCTGCTGGAGCTCCATCGATCCATCTTCTATCGCGATCAATTGGATGACAAACATGTGTTGGACTCATTGATTGTCGCCGGATGAGACTGCGGGCATGACCAGTCCAGCAACACAGAGAGTTCCCGCCGGGACCGTCGGCGGTGTTCCCCGTGGACATCTGCCGCGTGCCGTCCTGACGGCGCTCACCCCCATGGCGTGGGGCACGACCTACATCGTCACCACTGAGCTTCTTCCCCCGGGACACCCCCTGTTTGCGGGACTGCTGCGTGCGCTGCCCGGCGGCTTGATCGCCCTTGCGCTCACCCGGACGCTGCCGCGCGGAGGGTGGTGGGGGAAGGCCGCGACACTCGGCGTGCTGAACATCGGCCTCCCCTTCCCGCTGCTGTTCCTCGCGGCCGAACGCCTGCCGGGCGGTGTGGCCGCCACGCTGGCGGCGGCCCAGCCGCTCATCATCGCCCTCCTGGCCGTGGCAGTCCTGCGTGAGGCGCTGTCCGCCTGGCGTCTCATCTGGGGGCTGATCGGCATGGCCGGCGTCGGCCTGGTGGTGATCGGGCCGAGCGCGGCGTTCGACCACGTCGGGATCCTGGCGGCCCTTGGCAACGCGGCGTCCATGGCGCTCGGAATAACACTCACCAAACGCTGGGGGCGCCCTCCCGAGGCCGGCCCCACCGCGTTCGCCGGCTGGCAGCTCACCGCGGGAGGGCTGTTCCTGCTGCCCATCACGTTTGTGGCCGAGGGGGCACCTCCCTCCATCGACCTGACGGCCGTCCTCGGCTACCTCTGGATGGGCCTGCTCGGCGGACTGATCTCGTACGTCCTGTGGTTCCGCGGCATCACCACGCTGCCCGTCACCTCGGTCGCCGTTCTCGTCCTGCTCTCGCCGCTGGTCGCCGCGGTGCTCGGCGCCGTCGTGCTCGGCCAGACCTTCGGTCCGGTCCAGCTCCTGGGCTTCGGGCTCGCGCTCGCCGCGATCGTCGCGGGACAGCTGCCCACCTTCACCCGCTCACGTGGCTGATCTTCAACGGAAGGATTTCGTCATGCTACACAACAAGACCGACAAGACCGTTCTGGTCACGGGCGCGACCGGCGGCCAGGGCGGCGCCGTTGCCCGCAGACTGCTCGACAACGGCTGGACGGTACGCGCCCTCGTCCGTGACCCGGCCAAGCAGGGGGCCAAGGACCTCAAGGCGCTCGGTGCGGAACCGGTCACCGGCGATCTCGACGACGCGGAGTCGCTGCGCGCGGCGGCGCAGGGCGTACACGGCGTCTTCAGCGTGCAGCCGGCCGACATGACCGACCCGCACCCCGAAGTCGAGGTGCGGCAGGGCAAGAACGTCGCCGACGCGGCCGCAGCCGCAGGCGTCGCGCACCTGGTCTACAGCTCCGTGGGCGCCGCAGAGCGTAGGTCCGGCGTCGCCCACTTCGAGAGCAAGGCGGAGATCGAGGCGCACATCGATGCCGTCGACGTGCCCACGACGGTGCTGCGGCCGGTGTTCTTCATGGAGAACTGGATGTACATGGTGCCGGAGGCAGAGAACGGCGAGCGGGTCGGTTCGATCGCGCTGGACGCGGACATCTCGCTGCAGATGATCGCGCTGGCCGACATCGGCCGGATCACCGCGGACGTGTTCGACAAGCCGACCGAGTTCATCGGCGAGAAGATCGAGATCGCCGGCGACGAGCTGACCGTGCGGCAGATCGCCGAGGCGTTCAGCAGGGTCGACGGCATCCCGACTCGCTTCGAACGGCAGCCGATCGAAGAGCTGCGGGCCGAGGCCGAGGAGATGGCGAACATGTTCGACTGGTTTGCGGAGAAGGGATACCAGGCCGATATCGCCGCACTCCGCGAGAGGTACCCAGAGCTGCTGACCCTCGAGTCGTGGCTGCGTAAGAACCGGTAGCGTGACGGCCCGCGCGTCATCATAGTCCTGGGCCCCCGGGAAGCACGCCGCCGGAGCGACCTCGTGGCTCAGGCGGACTGTCCGAGGCCGGGGACCGGTCAGGTCCCTGCTCGCGCAGCAGCGTGAAGCCGACGACGACTTTCGGGTCGAACGCCTCGGCCTGGATGCCGAACTCGTGGGTGCGGTACTCGCCGAACCAGTTGATGTGCTCGCTCGGGTACGGCGAGATGTGCGCCAGGTCCTCCGGATCGATCTCCCCTTCCGGAGTTGCGAGGGTCGGGGCTGATGCCAGGCCGACATGTGCCGTCACACTCCGATGAAGCTGACCGTTTCCGTCATGTCGGCTCGCCCGGTACGCAGCCGTGGCACGCCCTCCTTCTCGAATCCCACCGCGACACCGCAGAACAGCACGAGCCCGTCGTCGGCTCCGACGATCTGGCTGACAGTCCTGCGATACGTCGTCCACATCACCTGCGGGCAACTGTGCAGTCCTTCCGCCCTCAGTAACAGCATGATTGTCTGCAAGTGCATCCCCGCGTCCCCCCACTGCCCTGGCCCCATCGCCTGGTCGAGGTAGCAGAACAGCGCGACCGGCGCCCCGAACGCCTCCGAGTTCAAGGCGGCGATCTTCATGGGCCTGTCGGGGTCGTCGCGCTCGATCCCCAGAGCTTTGTACCGCTGGGCAGCAGCGGCGGAAAAACGGTCGGCATACGGCGCGGTCAGTTCGGCCGGGTACATCGGAAACTCCCGCTCATCCCCCGGGTCCCCCGCCCGTGCCCTGGCCGTTGCGCGCCTCTTCAGCTCGGCCAAGGGCTCGCCGGTCACGACATACACATGCCACGGCTGAAGGTTCCCGCTCGACGGAGTCCGCGTCGCCGCGGCCAGCACACGTTCGAGTATTTCTTTGGATACTGGCGCATCACTGAACGCCCGCACAGCCCGGCGACTGTCCACAGCCTCATACACATCCACGTCCGCTCTCCCTCTCACACGACGACAACCACCTCTCTACCGTCTTCAGCACGTACAAGACGCAACAGGCGAACTGGATCGCACTTCGATCTGTGGCAGGCGGCAGCGCTGTTCCTCGGCCTGCCGATGCGATCGGACTCCGGCTGCCCCACGAGGCGGTGGACCCGTTCGTCGGTGATCGGACGAATCACGGAGCGGGCTCCCGGACGTCACCGGTGCGGAGCGCGATCGGGGTGAAGGTGGGCTTCCCCAGGCCGACGTGCGGGACCTCGTCCGTACGCTGGACCTCATGAGCGGCGCCGCCCGTGTGAATCGCCAGGGCCACTCGGCGGGATCCCTCGGTGAACGGAGGCTTCGTTCTTCTCCGTACAGGTGAAGGGAACGAAAACGCGCCGGGTGCTGTCTCATCTCGGGGCTGGGGAGAGTGAGCGAGGTGGCACCGTGCGGCAACAGCGTGGACTGGTCATCGGCAGAGACAGCGCCGTCCGCGAGGTGGCGGATGTCCTGTGCGCGACCGGTGCGGCGGCGCGTGTCCTGCTGGTCACCGCAGGAGCCGGGGTGGGCAAGACCGCTGTGGTGGAGCAGGCGCGGCGTTCGGCGGTCCAGGTCGGTGCCGCAGTGGTGCGGCTCGGCTGGGAAGACGAAGACGCCGAGGAAACCACCGATGTGACCGTCATCGCCGCCGGATGCGGCCTGGTCCTCGCCGACCCCGACGACTGCCTGCTTCCTCTGCCCAGTGCCCACCGGGCACGACTGGGCTCCGCGGCGCGGGAGGGCGGGGTGAGCGGACTGTCCGCGTTCTCCGACGCACTGGCCACAGCAGCCCGCCAGGTGCCGTTCGCGCTGATCGTCGACGGTGTCGAGCGCATGCCGCGCCACATCGCCGAGGCGTTGGGCCTGCTCCTGCGGATCTTTCGCCCGCCCGGCGTCCCCGTGGTGATGGCCGGCCGGCCTCAGCCCGGGGCGGACCCCGGCCGCGCCCGGTTGACGGCCGCCGCCGACCAGGTCCTTGAACTGCCGCCACTGCGGCAGGCCGATGTCGCGACGCTCGTCGACATCCACGTCACCCGGCGATTCGGCCGGCCGGCCGAACCCGCTCTGGCGGACGCCGTGTCGCGGGCCCTGGGCACCCTGGCAGGCAACCCGCAGGCCGTGCTGTCGGTCCTCGACGCCCTGGACGAAGAAGACCTGCTGGAACTCGACGGCCGGATGTGCCTCACGCGCGCGGAGGAACATCTGCGACTGACCAGCGAGGAAGCCTTCCTCCTCGGGTTCGGCCGGCCCCACGCGCCCCCGTACCCCGAGATCGTCAAGGCGGCGATCGTCACGGCCTGCGTGCTGGACCACGCGGACGTGCACGTCGAAGACGTGTTCAGGCTGACGCCATCGGCCGACGCCCGAGCCCTCGAGTACACACTGGGCCGCCTGATCACGGACCGGATCCTGAACGCGGACCCGCAGGGCCGCCTGTCGTTCGCCGTCCCGGCGCTCGCGGCGGCCCTGCGGACCCTGCCCAGCCGGCGCGACGTGCGGGGCAGGTCCGCACGGTTCGTCACGTCGTTGACGGACAAGCTCGGTGCCGAGGCCACCGGCAGCAGCTACCCGAGGCTGGCCGATCGCGTCGCGGCCGCCGGCCCCCGCCTCGACGATGCCCTCGCGGTGCCGCTGCTGCTGGCCGCGGCCCGCCAGGAGGCCAGGACCAACTGGCCCCGCTCGGCCCGCGCCTACGCAGCCGCGCTTCACCGGCTCACACCGCAGGACGAGCGCACCCCTGGTGTGCTCCACGAGGCGAGCAGCCTGAGCCTGGGGCACGGCGATCACGAGGGGCTCCTGGCGCTCGGCGAGCCACTGCTCGAACTTCTGGACACGCCGCGCACCGAACACACCGAGGACGCCGGGAAGCCGGCTGGTCTGTCGAGCGTTGCCGCCGCATGGGCGTGGGCGGCACTTCACGAACACCGAGCCCCCTGCACCGATGACGTCCACCCCCGCTCCGGCGAGATGGCTGACCGGTTTCCCGCCGCGGCCGGCCTGGCGGCACTCGGCAGCCTGTACGGCATCGGCCCGCTGACTCCCCGGCCGACGACGGCCGTCCGCTGTGGCACGGACAACGATCCCGAGCACCGCCGCGCGCCGTTGCCCTCACCCGCTGAACTGCAATTGGTGGCCGCCGCGGTGGGCGGCCACACCGAACTGAGCCGAGCACAGCAGAACCTGCCCCCGGACGCCGTCGCCGACCAGACACTGGACCGGCTGCGCCACGCCGCCGCCTACGCAGACCTGGCCGGCGCGCTCGCCGCCGTCCTCGGCGACCGGTACGTCGCGGCCTCCGACGGCATCGCCGTCCAGTACCGGGGCATGGTGCGCGACTACCTGGCGGGGAACTGGGACGCCGCGCTGGCAGCCGCCCGCCGCATCGAAGTACGCAGCCGGACCCACGCCACGGCGGGCACCCCGCATCTGCCACGGGCGCTGGCCGCAGAGATCCACTGCACGCGCGGGGACGTCACACTCGCCACAGCGTGGCTCGACCTGGTTCCCGACACCCTCACTCACCCCCTGGCGGCGCGGGCGCGGCTGGCCGTCCGGTACTGGTCGGGCCGAAGGGAGGATGCGCTGGAGGAGGCCTGGCGTGACGCCCGGCAGGCACGCAAGAACGGCCAACTCGGCGGCGTTGAACGGCTGCTGCTGCGCATCCTGTCGCTCGCCGCCTTCGAAGGCAGAGCGCAGACGGTCCAGCGGGCCGTCGAGGAACTGGAAACCCTGCACGAGGAGGCAGCCACGCTCATGACCCATGAGACTCTCTTCCTCGGACGTGGCATCGCGCATCACGACGCGGACAGCGCACTGACCGCCCACCGTTCGATCCAGCGCCGAGGTGACGTCCACCTGAGCGTCATCTCCAGCCTCTGCCTGACACACATCGCCGACGACCCCCGACGCTGGCTGACCGAGGCCATACGCAACGCCCACACCCTCGGCATGGGACGTCCCTTCCGCACCGCCGTCACCCGTGCCGCACAGCAGCGCAACATCCCCATACCGAGACTCCGCCAAGGCCACGAGAAGCTGACCGAACTCGACATCAGGCTGGTACGCATGGTCAGTGACGGCGCGACCAACCGGCAGATCGCCGCAGAACTCGCCTTCAGCCAGAAGACCGTGGAACAGCGGCTGACACGACTGTTCCAGCGCACCGGCTCCCGCTCCCGGAGAGAACTCACCGCCGCCTGGCTCAACGGAAGCCTCACCTCGTCCGGCATCGCCTCCGACCCTTCCAGCCCGGACGACCACTGACCCCGCGGACACCGACATGCTCCCGAGCCGACCCACACTGACCGCGCCGTCGGAGGGCCGTCGCGGGCCCGAGGTGATCGATGCTGCGGTCTGCGGCCGACGTCGACACCCCGAACAGCGGCGCCGGCCGCCGCATCGCGAGGTTGGTCCGCCCGCACGCGGCGACCGGCAGAACCCGGTCCGCCGGCGGAAGGGTTCCAGGGCTTCTTTTCCGGACCGGGCCGGCGGGAGTGACCCCGCCGCGGGAACCGAAGGCCGCGTCATCACGTCCTCACCGCGGGCTGGAGGGCCGCGAGTGTATCGTCAGGCTCATGCCGCTTGTCGCTTCGGTTCCCGCTGGTCAGTGCCATGAGCGTCGTCCCTGACCCGTCGGCCGACTGGGCGGCCGGCGGCGTCGTCGCGCTCACCGGACGTGCGGACGGACCGCCCTTGGTACCGCCCGGGCGCGCGGCTACGTATGCCCGGGAACTCAGCGACCGCATCCACGAGTTGACCGCACGCACCCGGGCACCGGTGCAGGTCGACGGTGCCGCGCTGCTCGCCGAGCGGGCCGCGTTCACCGGTCACTCACGCCGGGGCCGCATATCGGCGGGCGGCGTGTGCCGGCTGCTTCCCACCGCCGACGGCTGGTCGGCTGTGTCGTGCGCCCGTCCGGATGATCCCGCGCTGCTCGGCGCCCTGGTCGGGGCCCCGTTGACCGGTGATCCCTGGCCGGTGGTCGCGGCATGGGTGCGCGACCACACCGGGGCCGAACTGGCAGAGCGGGCCGAACTGCTCGGGCTCGCCGCCGCCCCGGTCGCGTCACCGGCGCCGGTCCGCCCCGCCGCGTCGCCCCGAGCTCCTCTCGTGCCCCGGCCGGTCGCCGGTCTCCTCGTGGTGGACTTCAGTGCCCTGTGGGCCGGACCGTTGTGCGGTCACCTGCTCGGCCTGGCCGGAGCCCGCGTGGTCAAGGTGGAGACACCCACCCGCCCCGACGGGGCCCGCCGTGGGCAGCCCGACTTCTATCGGCTGCTGCACGCCGGGCAGCGGTCCGTCGTCCTCGATCCTGACACCATGTCAGATCGACGTGCTCTGGCCGCACTTGTCGCGTCCGCCGACATCGTCATCGAAGCGTCCCGCCCCCGCGCACTGGCCCGCTTCGGGCTCGACGCGCACGCGGCGGTGTCCGCCGGAACGACGTGGATCTCCCTCACGGCGGCCGGACGGGCGAGCGAACGGATCGGCTTCGGCGACGACGTCGCCGCCGCGGCCGGGCTCGTCGCCCGTGAGACCGACGGCACCCCCCTGTTCTGTGGCGACGCCATCGCCGACCCGCTCACCGGACTCGCCGCCGCCGCACGGGCGTTGACCGCTCCCGCCGACGGCAGCGGCTTCCTGCACGACATCGCCATGACCGAGGTCGTCGCCTCGACGCTGGAGCATGATCAAGGACCCGCCCCGGCCGCCCGGCGCTCCGGGACGGGGTGGGTGGTGGAGACCGCCGACGGGTTCGTCCCCGTCGCGCAACCCCGGCGGCGCGAGCCGGCCGGAGACGCGCCAGGCATGGGCGAGCACACCACCGAGGTGTTGCGCGGCCTCGGGATCCCCGCGCCATGAGCCGGCTCCTCCGCGTCACCGATGTGCTCCTGCAGGACGCCGAGTTGACGGAGGGCCGCCGGGCCGACGTGCGGGTGGCCGGCGGACGGGTCGCGGAGGTCGCTCCGGCCCTGTCCCGCCGCCCTGGGGAAGAGGCCGTCGACTGCCGCGGGGGTGCTCTGTTGCCGGGTCTGGTGGACCACCATCTCCACCTGCACGCCCTCGCCGCGCACCGGCAGTCGGTCCGGTGCGGACCGCCCGCCGTACGGGACCGGGCCGGCCTCGCCGCGGCGCTCGCCTCCAGGGCCCCGGACGAGCACGGCTGGATCCGCGGCGTCGGCTACCACGAGACGGTCGCCGGGAACCTCGACGCGGTCGCGCTGGACCGGATCCACCCGAGCCACCCCGTACGCGTCCAGCATCGCAGCGGCGCCCTCTGGATCCTCAACTCCCGTGCCGCCGAGGCGGTTTCCCTGTCCTCCGGTGACCATCCGGGCATCGAGCGCGGCGCCGACGGCGCACCCACCGGCCGCCTGTGGCGCGCCGACGACTGGCTGCGCCCCAGGCTTCCACGCACCCGGCCGCCCGAACTCGCCGCCGTCGGTGCGGAGCTCGCACGCCTTGGTGTCACCTCGGTCACCGACGCCACGCCCGACCTCGCCGCGGAAGCGCTCGCCGCCATCGCCGACGACATGGCGACCGGAGTGCTCCCGCAACGGGTTCACCTGCTGGGTGCACCCCTCGACGCGCCGCCCGCCGAGCTCTCGCCACGCCGGCCGACCGTCGGTCCGTACAAGATCGTCCTGGCCGACTCGGGACTGCCGTCCCTGGACGACCTGGTGGAACGAATCCGTGCGGTGCACGCCGCGGGCCGTGCCGTCGCCGCGCACGTGGTGACCCGCGAGGCGCTCGTGCTGCTGCTGGTGGCGCTGCGCGAGTCGGGCGGGCTGCCCGGTGACCGGATCGAGCACGGCGCCCTGGTGCCACGGGAGTTGATCGGTGACCTCGCCGCCCTGGGACTACGGGTGGTGACCCAGCCCGGCTTTCTCGCGGACCGCGGTGACGACTACGCCCGCGACGTGCCCGCCCGCGACCACGCCGACCTGTATCGCTGCCGGTCCCTCGTCGAGGGCGGGGTCCGGCTGGCCCTGTCCTCCGACGCCCCGTACGGGCCGCTCGACCCTTGGGCCGTCATCGCGGCGGCCGTACGCAGGGCCACCCCGGCCGGGCACGTCCTCGCCGCCGAGGAGAGGCTCAGCCCGGTCGCCGCGCTCAACGCGTATCTCGCGCCTGCCGACGATCCCGGCGGACCGCCCCGCCGGGTCCGGGTCGGGACCGTCGCCGATCTGGTGCTGCTGCACACCGGGCGGGCCGAGGCGCTCGCCGATCCGACGGCGGAGTCCGTCCGGGCCACCCTGATCGGAGCCGAGAGGGATCCGGCCGTATCTCCTTGCGACCACCCATGCCTACGTCGCTGACACTGGTGGTGGCGGGCACGCCGTCAAGGAGCTCAGGAACCGATGATCCGCATAGGCGCGGTGCTTGCGTTCGAGCCCGGGCCGTCGCCGCCCATTACTGCAGCTGCGACCATGCGCGCGTCGCCACTGCCACCGCCACCGCCACCGCCACCGCAGCGATTGCGATTATCCCCCGTCGCCGTTCTCACCCTGGAGCGGCAGCGATGAAAGGCTCATTCGGTGCCATACATGTCGAGGGTGTCCGATGGGCTTACGGGGAGGGTCTGTTCCGCCCATATGGTTTTGCCCTGGGTGGTTTGGCGGGTGCCCCAGGCGGCTGTGAGCTGGGCGACCAGGAGCAGGCCCCGGCCGCCTTCGTCGTAGGTGCGGGCGCGGCGCATGTGGGGTGCGGTGCCGCTGGCGTCGGAGACTTCGCAGATGAGGTTCCGGTCGTGGATCAGACGCAGTTGGATGGGTGGGTCGGCATATCGGATGGCGTTGGTGACCAGCTCGCTGACGACCAGTTCGGTGACGAAGCCGGCCTCGTCCAGTCCCCAGGCCTCCAGTTGGGCCATGGCCTCCTTCCGCGTTCGGGCGACGGCGATCGGGTCCGCGGGAACCTCCCAGGTGGCTACGGAGTCGGAACCCAGCGCTTTGGTACGGGCGACGAGCAGGGCGATGTCGTCGGAGGGACGGCGGGGCAGCAGAGCGTCCAGAACGGCGTCGCAGAGGCTGTCCAGGGGGGCGGAGGGGTGGGCGAGGTTCTGGCGGAGCAGGGACAGGCCGGTGTCGAGGTCCCGTTCGCGGGATTCGATGAGCCCGTCGGTGTAGAGGGCGAGGAGGCTGCCTTCGGGGAGTTCGATGTCGGTGGCTTCGAAGGGGAGTCCGCCCAGTCCGAGTGGGGGGCCGATGGGGAGGTCGAGTAGTTTCGCGGTGCCGTCGGGGGTGACCAGGACGGGTGCCGGGTGTCCGGCGAGGGCGATCGTGCAGTGCCGCGACACCGGGTCGTACACGGCGTACAGGCAGGTCGCGCCGACGTCTCCGGTGGTCTCGGCGCCGGGGCCGGGCCGGGGGGCGTCTTTGACTTCGGTGGACAGGCGGGCGACGAGGTCGTCGAGGTGGGTGAGCAGTTCGTCGGGGGGCAGGTCGATGTCGGCGAGGGTGAGTACGGCGGTGCGCAGCCGTCCCATGGTGGCGGAGGCGTGGATGCCGTGGCCGACGACGTCGCCGACGACGAGGGCGACTCTGGCGCCGGACAGCGGGATGACGTCGAACCAGTCCCCGCCCACCCCGGCGTGGGCGCCGGCGGGCAGGTAGCGGGAGGCGACCTCGACGGCGGCCTGCTCGGGCAGTGCCTGGGGCAGCAGGCTGCGCTGGAGGGTGACCGCGGTGGCCCGTTGGCGGGTGTAGCGACGGGCGTTGTCGATGCAGACCGCCGCTCGGGCGGCCAGTTCCTCGGCCAGCACCAGGTCGTCCTCGCGGAACACCTCGGGATGCCGGTGGCGGACGAAGACCACCACGCCCAGGGTGGTGCCGCGGGCGGTCAGGGGCACGGTGATCGCCGAGTGCATGCCGAAGTCGCGGACCGTGGCGGCCCGGCCCGGGTCGCGGGCCGTCCACTCGGTGATCGTGGGGTCGGTCGCCAGGTGCAGCCGGGAATGTCCCGACCTCAGGCTCTCGACCGGCGGGGAACCTTCCGGATAGTCGTCCACCTCGCCCGGTGCGACGACCGCCTCGGGGGTCCCCGGGTTCACGGACCGGTGGGCGACGCGCCGCAGGGGGACGGCGCCGCGGGGCGGCTCCGTCCCCGGGGGCGGCTCCTGCGCGCCGTCGAGGAAGGGGAGCAGGTCGACGCTGACGAAGTCGGCGAATTCCGGGACGGCCACATCCGCCAGTTCCTGAGCCGTCCGCGTCACGTCCAGGGTGCTTCCGATACGGGTACTGGCATCCGCGAGCAGCATGAGCCGCTTACGGGCCCAGTACTGGTCGGTTATGTCATGACCGGCCGTACTCACGCCCAGGACACGGCCGTCTTCGTCCTTCAGCGGGGTGATGAAGGTCGACCAGGCGTGCTCGCGGCTCTCGCCGAGGGCCCTCCCGTAGTACTCCATGAACTGTGCCTCACCGGTCTCCAGCGCCTGCCGGACGGACCGCTCGTACCTGTCCATCTCCGGATGGTCCACAATCTCGGTAGGCAGTAGCCCGCGCGTGTCGTCCGCGGTCAGGAGCAGGACACGGTGGAAGGCCTCGTTGCCCCGGCGCAGGCGCAGCCCGGTGTCGTACAGCGCGATCTGGCAGCCTTCGACCTGCTCGTGGTGCAGGCCCACGAGAGTGTCGTCGCCGGGCTCGGGCCGCAGCCCTGTCGTCAGCGCGGAGACCAGAAACCATTCCCCGGGTCGCCCGCCGTCCGGCGCCCTTCTGTGTGCCAGGACCTTGATCGACAGGCGGTGGCCGTCACGGTGCCGGAGAGCGACCCGCCCGTTCCACCGGGGCAGCTGCGTGAGGGACTGCAGCTCCCGCTCGTCAATCCCCTCGGCCAGCAGACCGGCCGCGGGCCGTCCCACGATCTGCGTGGGCGAGTACCCCAGCAATGCCTCGGCTCCCGCGTTCCACCCGGTCACGATGCCGTGCTCGTCGATGGTGGCCCGCGCGCTGAGCGCCTCGCCGAAGACATACTCGGACGACCCCGGCACCTTGTCGGTAGCCATGCGTCCTCCCACGGTTGCTTGCTACCTCGCTCTCGCGGAGATCTCCACCACTCACGGCGTGGCACCCGGACTCGCACCGCCCGGACGAGCGCGGCATATATCTGTATTATCGCGCTTTGGTCGGTTAGATCATGATCAGGTTGCCGCACCGCCACCGGCCACCGCGCCGCCCTGGGCCGCCGCGGGCGGCAGGCAGGATGTCGGGACCGATCTTCACGGCGCGATCTGCGGAGCTCCGGCGACGGCGACCCCGGGCCCGACGGCCGGCACGACGTCGCCGCACACAGCGGCGACCTGTACGACCTCGTCGTGAACGGACCGGGCACGAGCGGGTCACGGTCTGCGCCGAAGACGTGGGCGACCCGACAGCCCAGGACCCGGCCCTGCGCTTTCCCGGCCTGATGTCGTCGACGGTCGCCTTCCACACCGCTCCGTTCGCGGACGCCGGCCCCCGGCTTCTTCGGAAGCAGCGCCCTCGCCCTCGAACCCTGGTCGGCGTCAACGTACCGAGATCGACGGATGTGCAGGCGGGGCACCTCCGCGTTCGTAGGCGCCCGGGGACTCAGCGCACCCGGCGGAACAGCGCGGCCAGCGCCTGTCCACCGCCGATGCACATGGTGACGACCCCGAGTTCGAGGTCCCTGCGCACCAGGTCCTTGGCCACCCGCAGGGACAGGATCGCGCCGGTCGCCCCCACCGGGTGGCCGAGCGCGATCGCGCCGCCGTACGGGTTGGTCCGCTCGGGGTCCAGCCCGGCGTCGCGGACGACGGCCACCGCCTGAGAGGCGAAGGCCTCGTTGAGCTCGACCGTGTCGATGTCCCGGGGCGTCGTACCGGTCTGTGCGAACAGCTTCCGCAGCGCCAGCACCGGTGCGTAGCCCATGAGTTCGGGTTCCATGGCCGCGGTCGCCACGGACTCCAGCGACACCAGGCCGGTGAGCCCGCGCTCCCTGGCCACTGACTCCCGCGCCAGGACCACCGCGGCTCCGCCGTCATTGATGCCCGAGGCGTTGCCCGCCGTGACGGTGCCGCCCTTGGCGAACGCGGGACGCAGCCCTGCCAGCGTCTCCACTGTGGTCGCGGGCTTGGGATGCTCGTCCTCCCGCACCGTGAACGGCTTGCGGCCGCCCACCTCGACCGGCACGATCTCCTCGGCGAACGCGGCCCGTGCCGCGTCCGTCGCCGCGCGCCGCTGGGACTCCACGGCGAACTCGTCCTGCTGCTCACGCGACACGTCGTACTTGGCGGCCACGTTCTCCGCCGTGATGCCCATGTGGACGCCGTGGAACGGGTCGGTCAGCATCATCACCGTGCCGTCCACCAGCGTGCGGTCGCCGAGTTTGTAGCCCGTGCGTGCCCCGAAGTCGTAGAACGGCATCCGGGTCATCGACTCGTTCCCGCCGGCGAGGGCGAAGTCCACTCCACCCCAGCGCATCTGCATCGCCGCGGACCAGATCGCCTGCAGACCGCTGCCACAGAGCCGGTTGACCGTGTAGGCGGGTACGTTGTCCGGCAGCCCGGCCGCGATCGCGACGCGGCGGGCGTTGTAGGCGTCCGGGCCGACCTGGCCGATGCAGCCCATCACGACCTCACCGATGTCCTCGCCGGCGACGCCGGAACGCTTCAGCGCCTCCTTCGACGCGGTCGCGCCGAGTTCGTATCCGGGTACGTCCTTGAACACTCCGCCGAAGCTGCCGACGGGGGTCCGGGCTCCGTCGAGGACGACGATCTTCTCGGGCTCTGCCATGTGTGCATCCCATCTCGCTCGGTCATCGCAGATACTAGGACGCCCTACTATCAGCCTCCACGCGGTGTACGTCACACGACTGGCCACCGTTGATCTCCCGGCGCAGGCACATCGGCCTGCCGCCGGGCGTCGTGGCGGCGAACGGGGTGAGGGTTCACCGATCCGTTCTCCGGGTGGCCGCGGCCGACGGCGGCGTGGTGCTGCGGTCCTGAGATGGGGCCGTCGGCACGGGTCGGGCTGTGGTGGACCGGTCGGGGGCTTAACCCATTCTGTGCTCGTCTCCTCGGCCGGGTCGCCAGACGAAGCGACCAGATGCCCCCCTGGCAGTGAGCTCGACGGCGCCGGTCGCCTCGCCGGATCTTCCCCCCTTTTCCCGAGCGTGGCAAAACATCGCCGGCATCCAAGGGCGGGCTCGCCCATAAGGCAGGCGGGCATCGGGAGCGCAATCAGCGATATAGGGAACGGCGGAATGCATGGTACGCCATACGGTCAGCCGCCATGGATTCAGCCGTAGGGACACGGCTTCACCAAGTAAGTCAAGACTTACCTTCAGGGAACTTTGACCGTATGGTGTGGGCTCGAATCGAAGGGGGCCCTGTTGTCGAAAATGAATGATCCCGCTGTGCGTGCGGTTGAATTGGAGCGGGATTATGTGTCCTCCTTGTATGAGTTACTCACCGAGCGGATTTCCGAGGCGCGAGTACACCGAGCGAGTGTGCTGAAAGCCCTGGCGGAAAGCGCCGGTGAGGCATACGAGAGAGAAATCGCCGCCGAGCGTCTGGCAAAGGAAATCGGCCGGCTGGAGGGCGCCGAAAAGGGGCTGGTCTTCGGGCGCATCGACTGGGCGGATGGCACGGCCCTGCGCATCGGGCGGATCGGACTGCATACGGAGGAGGATGACCTGCCTCTGCTCGTGGACTGGCGCGCGAACGCGGCGCGGCCCTTCTACGAGGCGACACCGGTCCACCCGATGGACCTGCGGCGGCGTCGGCACCTGCGCCTCGAGGAGCGCACGGTCATCTCGGTGAGCGACGAACTGCTGGACGGATCCGCCCCGACCGACGAGGACGTCGTGGGGGACGGCCCGTTGACCGAGGCTCTGTCGGCACGGCGTACGGGCAGGATGCACGCGGCCGTCGCGACACTGCAGGCCGAGCAGGACGCGATCGTCCGCTCCGCCCACCGCGGGGTGACCGTGGTGCAGGGCGGGCCCGGCACCGGCAAGACGGTGGTCGCCCTGCACCGGGCGGCCTATGTCCTGTACGCGTTCCCGCGCGCCGCGGAGGAGGGTGTTCTGGTGGTGGGCCCGAACGCCCGGTTCCTCGACTACATCTCCCAGGTCCTTCCCTCGCTCGGAGAGAACGACGTCGTTCTGGCGACCTGCCGGGAACTGGCCGGAGTGTCCACGGACGCGGTGGACCCGTTCGATACGGCGCGTCTCAAGGGCAGCTCCGACCTCGCCGACGCCTTGGCCGGCCTGCTGCGCGTCCACCAAGCCCCCGCCGGTGACTTCACCGTGCGGGTCGGACAGGAACTGGTTCACCTGTCCGGTGAAGAAGTCGCCACGGCACGCGACGCCGCCGTGGCAGCCGCACCGGGGCACAACCCCGCACGCCAGGTGTTCAAGGAGCTCTTGGTCGACGCCGTCACCGACGCCATGCAACGGGACATGGGCGACCTCCTGGAGCAGATCGACGCCGATGCCGAAAGGATGACGGGCATCAACCTCGACCGGTTCACGGGAGCCGCCCAGCGCCGTGCCGAAGGTGCGGCCGACCCGGGGCCGGTCCACGAGCTGGACCTGGACGCCGTCCGAGCCGATCTCCTCGACGACGCCGGCGTCGACCGAGCCGTCGAGGTGTTGTGGCCGCGGCTGGCGCCCGGTGACCTCGTGAAGGCGCTCCTGACGGACGCAGGCGCTCTCGCCGAGCGCCTGCCCCGCCTGACCGCGCAGGAGCGGTCCCTTCTGCTGCGCGGTCCGGACGACCCGTGGACCGATGCCGATGTGCCGTTGCTGGACGAGGCGGCGAGCCTGGTCGACGGCCCCCCAGAGCGGACGTACGGGCACGTCGTCGCCGACGAGGCGCAGGAACTGACCGCCATGCAGTGGCGGATGATCGTCCGCCGCTGCCCGGCAAGGGCGATGACGCTGGTGGGTGACTTCGCCCAGGCAGGCCCGGTCGCGACAGCACGCGACTGGAAGGAAGCACTGAGCCCTCACGTCGGACCGCGGTTCAAACTGCACAACCTGACCGTCAGCTACCGCACCACGCAGGAGATCCTGGAGAGCGTCCGGGACCTGCTCACGCGGATCGCTCCGGACCAGAAGCCCACACGGTCGCTGCGAAGCGGTGAGAGCCCTCGCACCGTGACCTCACCTGAGGACGGGTTGGTCACCGCCGTCGTTCAGGAACTCCGCGCCCAGAGGACCGCGCACCCGGGCGAGCTTCTGGGAGTGATCTGTGCGGACACCAGGGTGAGCGAGCTGACGGCCCAGGGCATCACTCACCACGCACGCATCGTGCCGTCGTCCGAAGCACGCGGCCTGGAATTCGACGGGGTCGTCGTCATGAACCCCGAGGAAATCATCACAGCCCGCCCCGGTGGGGAAAGGGACTTGTACGTAGCCCTTACCCGGGCCACCAAGCGCCTCTGCACCATCACCGTTCAGCCCGCCTGACGACTCGGCGCCCGCGTCGTCGTGGGCGCAGGGTCTCGACGACCTCTCGTCGCCAGGTCGTCGCGCACGAGTGTCCGCGCCATGTGGGCAGGCCAGCAGCGCGACCCATTTGCTGACCGCGCAGTCCCGCAGTACGGGGTTGCCGTCGGTGTCCGTGACGGTCGAGGGTCGGGCACCTCGCCCAGTCGCGGCAGGCGCGGTCTTCCACTCGGATCACGGCGCGTCGAGAACTCCATGCCGGGCACGTCATCCGCCCGCGGCCTCCTCGGCTTCCCAGCGCAGCAGGTCGCCCGGCTGGCATTCGAGCACCTCGCAGAGCGCGGCGAGTGTCGCGAAGCGCACGGCCTTGGCGCGGCCGTTCTTGAGTACCGCCAGGTTGGCGGGCGTGATCCCTATGCGGTCCGCGAGCTCGCCCACGGACATCTTCCGCTTGGCCAGCATCACGTCGATGTCGACGGCGATCGCCATCAGATCACCTCGTCCAACTCGGCCTGCATCTGCGCCGCTTCCACGTCGCGCGCGACGGCCTGGACGAGCAGCATCCGCAGCACGAGCACGATGAGCGCGACCCCCAGGATGGCCACACCGACCCCAGCCATGATGACGGTGACGCCCGGGTCGTCCCGCTGGCCCGGCGCGTTGATGGCCGTGACCGCGAACCACACGAGGGCAGCCGCCACGATCGCGCCGATCACGCCGTCCACGTACCGGAAGGCGGCGTGGGAGAACACGGTTCCGCGTCGCACCATCGTCACCAGCCGCCATACGCAGGCCACGGCGACCTGGACCGACACCATGCCCAGGATCGTGACCACCCGCAGCGGGGTGAGCGGGAGCGACCCGTCCTCCGGGTCGTTCCCGCTGACCAAAGCCCACAGCATCAATGCCTGTACGAACACGGTGCCGGCGAGCACCACCACGAGCACGGCGCGCAGCGCACGCACTGCCAGTTTCCCCACGACACATCCTTCCATCGAGTTGCGATGGAAATCTATCGAATTTCGATAGGTCAGGCAAGGGCTGAGGCCGAGGACAGGCGCCGGTTTCGCACCGTGGCGGGACATCGCCGACCCTCAGGGGGCAAGACGGTTGCGCGAACCGTCCTGGTCTTGCGAAGTGGGCCTCGCGCGAGCACGAATCGGACACCACCCGGCACTCCCAGGAGACATCCCCTGCCCTACCTCTGGCAGATGCAGCACCTCACCCGCCCCTGACCGACGCGCCCGCTGCGGCGACGGCCGCCCGGAAGGCGGCAGACCCCCTGTCCCTTCAGGACGCTGCCGGGCCGAGGCGCAGAGTCATGCCCATTTGCGCAGACGGCGAGGTGGCCAGTAGTCCATTACGCACTTATTGCATATTTGATCTTCACTATTTCCGACCTGAGTTCATATGATGCGAAGATCAACAGGCCCGGCCAGAGGGAGACTTCGGCGGGCCTCTCAGGTTCTCGTGGGGGATTCATGCGTATACGCGTCGCGGCCGCCGTAGTTTCCGGTGCCGTCGTTCTGTCCGCGCTCGCTCTTCCGGTCGCCGCCCAGGCGTCGGAGCGTGCGGGTGCGTCGGGGAAGCTCAGCTCCTTCGCCTCGAAGACCGTTCGTCCGCACGACTCGCTGGGCAACACCAAGTTCTCGAACGCGGTCATCAACGGCGGCAAGGACATCGTCCTCGGCACCACCGGCACCAAGTCCGTCACCGTCACGTACACCGCCACCGACCAGAACGGCGTCGCCCTCACCGAGGCCTTCCTGTGGCAGGGCACCGACAGCTCGACCACGGACGGCATCACCGGCGGCCTGGGGACGGACGACGACCCCAACTGCACCGAGACGGCGACCCAGGGCGTCTACCACTGCAAGGCCGTCTTCAACATCCACCCGGCCATCGACATGAAGGACAACGGCGCAGCCGGGACCTGGAAGCTGTTCCTGGGCGCGTGGGACCTGTACGCGAACGCCAGTTACAACGACGACGTCGCCACCGTGGCGATCAAGAAGCTCTCCACACTGACCGCCGATGCCGCACCCGAGCCGGTCAAGAAGGGCAAGACCATCACGGTCACAGGCAAGCTCGCCCGCGCGAACTGGTCGACGGGCAAGTACGCCGGCTACGCGTCGCAGCCCGCGAAGCTGCAGTTCCGCAAGAAGGGCAGCAGCACCTACACCACCCTCAAGACCGTCAGGACCAGCAGCACCGGCGTCCTGAAGACCACCACCAAGGCCACAGTCGACGGCTACTACCGCTACCTCTTCGCCGGCACCGCCACCACCGCCGCCTCGACAGCACCCGGCGACTTCGTCGACGTCAGGTAAGCGCACCCTCGCCTCCTCCACCGCTCTGGTCGGCTTCGGCCTGGACTCGGTCATCGAGGTCTCCTCCGCCGCGGCGGTCGCCTGGCAGTTCCCGCCTCCGAAAATCACGTGCGTGAGGCCCGCGAAGGACCACTTCCGGGGCCTGGCCAGATCGCGTCGACGAAGCGGAATACCTGCGGTACCTGCATGGTTGTCCGCCGTTGTCGATCAAGAAGGAGGCCCAATGCCTACGATCCGTCGTCCCCGTGCGCTGCGTTCCGGCGATCTCGTGGTCGTCACCGCGCCCTCGGGCCGGCTCGAGCCCGGTGAGGAACCGCTACTCGCTCGCGGTGTGGCGATATTGGAGCGGATGGGTTTCCGCGTGCGGGTCAGCCCCATGGTCGACACCGCGCGGAGCCGCTGGTGGGCGGCGGGCACCCCGGCGGAGCAGGCCGCCGAACTCAATGCGCTGCTCCGGGATCCGGAGGTGCGGGCCATCGTCGCGCACACCGGTGGCCAGGCGACCATTGGTTATCTCGATTTGATCGATCTGGATGCGGTCCGGGCCGACCCGAAGCCGATCCTCGGCTACAGCGACATCTCGCTGCTGCACATGGCGTTGTACGCCAAGACCGGCCTCGTCGGCTTCCACGCCGACATCGTCACCCACGGTTTCGGCAGCGATTGGTACACGTTGGGCGACGAGGCCCGTCGGTCCGAACTCGTCGACCTCTACGCCCGTGTGCTGACCAAGGCCGAGGCGCCGGGCGTGCTGCCGGCAGGGGGGACTTGGGAAACCTGGCAGCCGGGCCGCGCGCAGGGACCACTGGTCGGCGGCTTGCTGAACCGCCTGGTCCAGCTGCAGTCGACACCATTCGCACTGGCCCCCGAACGGTTCGACGGCGCCGTCTTGTTCTGGGAAGAGGTACAGCGGCCGGTCACGCGGATCTGGTGCGACCTGCACACCTTGCGGCTGTCCGGTGTGCTGGACCGGATCGCGGGCATGGTGGTCGGCATCCCGAGTGAGGTCACGCCCTACGAGGGCGGCGGAGACCAGGTCGGTCTGCGCGACGTTGTGCTCGACGTCCTGGCGCAGCGTGACATTCCCGTCCTCGCCCAGGTCGACTTCGGCCACACCTCGCCGAACCTGCCGCTGCCCCTCGGCGTCCGCGCAGACGTGGACGCGGACAACCGGACCCTGTCCCTGCTCGAGTCGGCGGTCGCGGAACGCTGAGTTCTGTCGGATCCTGGCACGGGTTTCGGCGGGCTCCGGCCCGTCGTGATCCGCTTTCTCCGACCGCCCGTCCCTCATGCCCGTTGCCATCGCCCACCAGACGGGCCTGCATTTGGCCACGGTCTGCGGCCCCGGCCTGGATGATGCCGGGGCCGGGCGGGTGGCGGCACAGGCGAGCAGGTCATTGCCGACGGCGGACAGGCGTACCGCCCACGTCACCGGCCGGCCCCACGCAGCTCAGGGCGAGTGCCGCACAAAGCTGATGTAGGCGAACCCCTCGCCCTCGCGTGGCGCCCGGGTCCAGGACCGGGTGGTGAAGGTGTGGAGCTTGCCTTGGGTCAGCGCGAAGCGGGGCAGCGAGAGCCCGAGTTCGCTATGCAGGGCCTCCAACACACGTAGTTCGCAGTCCAGTTCACTGTCCTCCGGGCGGAACAGCCTTGCGGGATCCAGGGCCTGGGGTATCGCGCCGGAGCACTGGATCTCCGTACCCCGCACGGTGAAGGAGTAGAGCTCCTCGCCCTGTTCGGCCACAGAAAGGTGGAACGCGGCCGGGTGGCCGCCCGGGGACGAGCTCCTCGGGCCACGCCACACCACGACCGCACGGCCGGACGAGGAGGCGGCCGCAGCGGGAGACAGGAACAGCTTGCTCAGGTGATGGTGGGAGTGGCAGTCGAAGGCGAAGGCCCACCCTTCGGCGGTGCGGCCGACCGCGACCACGGCCCTGTCCTCCCAGAGTTCCATGCCCGCCCGCTCGTGGGACTTGGGGGCACGCCAGGACGCCTCGCGCGGATCCGCGGGCGGGCTCAGCTCGGCGCCCTCCTCGCCGATCAGGGCGGGCAGGCGGGCGGGGTCGATCCCCTCGACCCAGACACCGCGGTATCCGTCGAGGGGCCGCCGGTTCGCCGCAGGCTCCGTCAGCCAGGCAAGGTCCGGCGGGTCGAGATCGGGAACCGGCTCAGGGGTGGGTCCCGTCTCCCCGTTCCTCGGTGTCGCAAGGATTTCCCGCCCGCGCTCCGGGGTGATCAGCGGACCCAGGACCGGATCGGCCAGCAGGCCGACGGGGGCGATCAGCAAGGGCCCCGGCGCCTCCCACAGCCGGAGCGCATCCCGCAGCACCTGCCACGCGGCGTCGGTCTGCCCCCAGCGGGCCGACTCCCTGGCCTCGGCGACGGCCCGACCCCATGGACCGGGAGGCGCATAGCAATGGGTGCCGTCACGCATCGCGCTCAGTACACCCTCGGCGGTCTTCCGGAGGACCCCGCGGGCGGTCATCATCCCGAGCCAGTGGTCGTCCCCGCCCAGCCGCCATTCGCCACGTGCCGGCGTCATGGCCTCCACGGGCAGAATCTCGGTCAGGTAGCGCGGGTCGGCCGACAGGTTGCCGTAGTCCCGGGAGTCGCGCGGAGCCAGCAGATGCCGGAGTTGGTTCAGCAGCACGGCGCTCCGTGGCCGCCCGAAGGACCGCGCCTCCTCGAGCAGGGACAGGGCCTCCTCGTATCCTCCGCGCAGCGCCAGCAGGCGGGCCTCCTCCACACGGGCGTCCTGGGCGCGCGTGGTCGCGTTCACGAAGTCAGTTCTCGCCGCCCGGTCGCCGTGGAAGCCGCAGTACATGGCCTCCATGTATGCGCGGAACGACGGGTACCGGTTGGGCAGTTCACCGCTCCAGCCCTTGTAGACGTAGAGCGCCCACTCGCCGTCCTGGTCGCGGTCGCCCGGATCGAGCAGGGCGTACGACATGTCGGAGTCCGTCTCCAGCCGTAGCGCCCGTTGCCACATTCCGGCCAGCAGAACGTCCTCCTCGCGCGGGTTGTCGCCCAGATTCTCCTCGTACAGCGGGGTCATGTCGTGCGGATCCTGGAACCAGCCGATGTCCGCGACGCCGCCGAGCTGGTAGACCCCGGCCGTCTGGTCCACGTGCCACCCGTCGCTGACGGACAGGAACTCCCGGTACGAGGGCGGCAGCCGCCGTCCCAGCCGCTCCTCGGCCGCGACGATCGCCGCCTCTTCCGCCCCGGGCCTGCCCGGCCGGACGACGCTCTGTCCGCCGTCCTCGTCCTCGTCCTCGTCCTCGTCCTCGTCCTCGTCCTCGTCCTCGTCCTCGTCCTCGTCCGAGCGTGAAACCCACTCCTCTTGCCAACGTCCGAGAAAGTCATGCCAGTTGAAAGACTCGCCACTCATGGTCGGATGGTGCCATCCGACACTGACAACGGCGCCCGACTCTTCCCTCAGCGCAGGATGATCCCACTCGGCAGGCTTCTCCTCCACCAGCGGTTGGGCATACAACAGCGCCTTCGCGGCCACCAGCCCCTTCCGCCCGCGCACCACCCCGCCTCTTCCGAGTAGGGTCTTGACCAGTACAAACGGGGCTCTGGCCGAGCCCATCGACCGGCAGATAGGTTGACTTGGCCGACTTCTTGGCCACTGCACCTTAAATGGACGTCCAGGCTCATGGATCCGCCGAAGGGGAGCCCTACAGTGTCAGACCGCTGGGTCAAGCTGGAACTCGATGCGAGCACCTTCCAGGCGGCGCGCTTCGAGACGTACTTGGAGCGTTGCCGAAGCGCCGGGATCCGATTGACGACGCTGGCCGATCTGGGCGACACCCCACCTCATCGGCGCGCGCTCTATGAGCTCAACAAGGAGTGCTCCGCCGACATCCCAGGCCGCGGCGAGTTCTACACCTTCGACGAGTATCTCAAGCGCAGAATCGAGGCTCCCTCCTACGACCCGCGTGGTGTCGTGGTTGCCCTCGACGGCGACACGTGGTGCGGGCTCGCCGCGACATCGGACTGGCGAACCGCAGGCTTCGTCTTCAACGAGATGACCGGCGTCAGAAGGCCCTACCGCAGTCAGGGCCTCGCGGTCGCCATGAAGACGTACGGCATCAAGTTCGCTCGCCTCTGCGGAGTGGACAAGATCCGGACAGTCCACCATCGGGATAACACGACCGCCATCGAGATGAACCGGCGCCTCGGTTACGTCGACGCCGAGTGGGATTGATCCCGAGCCGCCTTGACAGATCAGATTCCACAGAACTCCGTGGGAGACGGGTTACGGGTTCTTCTGTCGGTGGAACCGCCGTGGTGTCGTCACCTTCATCCGGAACCAGCTTCGGCGCCGTCTCCGCACTGGCCTGGGGCGATGACGCCCGTCGGCATGCAGGACCCGGCCTCCGCCCTCGCGCTGTGGACCAGGGCCGAGATGAGCGCCTGGGACCGCGCCGGCCCGACTGGCTTCCCCAGTCGGCGGACCGCACTCCGTTCTCGGGGTGGCTCTTGCAGACCTGGCAGGTCACCTCTCGGCGTGGCGGGGCGTCCCGAACGGAAGTTGCCTGTCGTGTCGGATGCTGTGCTGGGCCTTCTTGCCGGTCAGTGCTTTGACCTGGGGTGATCGGACGGAAAAGCTCCTGTGTCGGTCACATGTCGGTGGCTGTGGGTCCGTTGTCGGCGACTTGTCGGCGGGTCCTGAAACCTTTCCCCACAGATCCTGCCGGGTGCCCATCCGGCAGGCATGCGACAGCAAGGAACCACCATGACCACTGACGTCACGATCATCGGTGCCGGACTTGGCGGCCTCATGCTCGCCCGCGTCTTACACGTCCACGGCATCACGGCCACCGTCTACGAGGCGGAGGCTTCTGCGACGGCGCGTACGCAGGGCGGGATGCTCGACATCCATGAGGACAACGGACAGCCGGCTTTGCAGGCGGCCGGCCTGACGGACGAGTTCCGCGGTCTCGTCCTGGAGGGCCGCCAGTCGACGCGGGTCCTCGATGGGGATGGGGCCGTTCTGTTCGACCAGTCCGACGACGGCACCGGGGGCAGGCCCGAGGTTCTGCGCGGCGAGCTGCGGCAGATGATCCTCGGCTCTCTCCCGGCCGGCACCGTCCGGTGGGGGCACAAGGTGAGCGGTACCCGTGCCCTCGGCGAGGGCCGCCACGAGGTGACCTTCGCCGACGGCACCACGGTCACCACCAGCCTGCTCGTCGGTGCGGACGGCGCGTGGTCCCGAGTCCGGCCGCTGCTGTCCGACGCCACGCCCGAGTACATCGGCATGTCGTCCGTCGAGATCTACCTGTTCGACTCCGACACCCGGCACCCGGCCAGCGCGAAAGCGGTCGGCGGCGGGTCGCTGTTCGCGCTCGCGCCGGGCAAGGGACTCCTGGCTCACCGGGAGAAGGGCGGCACCTTGCACACCTACGTGATGCTCGCCCGGCCGCGGGACTGGTTCACGGACATCGATTTCACGGATTCCGTCAGGGCCACCGCACTGATCGCGCAGGAGTTCCACGGCTGGGCACCGGAGCTCACCGCGCTGATCACCGACGGTGACACCGCACCGGTGCTGCGGCCCCTCTTCGCCCTGCCCGTCGAGCACCGGTGGGAGCGGGTGCCGGGGGTGACCCTGCTCGGCGACGCCGCCCACCTCGCCCTCCCGAACGGCGAGGGCGCCAACCTGGCCATGTACGACGCCGCCGAACTCGGCAAGGCCCTTGCCGCACACCCCGACGACATGGAGACCGCGCTCACCGAATACGAGCAGGCCATGTTCCCCCGCAGCGCCGCGGCCGCCACCGAAGGCACCTACGTCCACGACATGCTCTACGGAGACGACGCACCGCACGGCCTGATCAACATGTTCACGGGAGGCGAGCAGACCCCGTGAGCCGCTGGGCCGGGGGCACCGCGGTGAACGTCAGAGGCGTTCCGGCAGCCGGCAGGCGTCGTGGCCGGCGGCGAGGAGCCGGACGGGCGTAGCGGCGGTCGCCCCCAGCCCGCATCGATCAGGCCCGTCCAGCAGATGCGAAGCGGTGCGGGCCACTTCATCCAGCACGGCACGGTCGGCCTCGGTGACCAGTTCCAGCCGGGTGAGTGCGTGGGGGCGGTCGGCGCGGCCGGCAGCACGCGGACGGTCGCCGGCTGGGCGGGTGACAGACCCGGAAGCCCGTCACGCGGGGACCAGTCAGCGAAGTCCTGGTCGCACCACAGCCCGTCCAGGCGGTCTGTCACCCACATCGCCGTCGTACCGCCCGGGTTGCTCGCGCGCGGAGCGTCAACGGTCGCCCCGACAACTGCATCGGTCTTCGAAACAGCCCGAGAATGCCCGCTGACCAAGCCGGCGCGCAGGGAAACCGATCGGGTGCGCCGGTTCAGCTGATCCGCTCGAACACGCACTGGGCATCTTCGAGCCGGCGGGGACGCATGTGATCGCCAGGGGACTGGCCGTGGACCTGGAATTGGTGCGGGCGTCGACCGGAGTGCCCGTCGAGGTCGCGGAAGACTGTTTCGCGCTGCCGCGCAAGCCGGAAAGCTCCTGACGCAATCGGAGGACACTGACCATCGACGTGGATTCCGGTGGCACGTTCACCGATGTCACGGTGGCGAGCCCCGAGGGGCCGCTCAGCGTCCCGGCAGGCACTGGACAAGATCGGCGACCGGTTCGGTCCGGGGCCCGAGGAGTTGCTCGGCCGGACCGAGGCGCTGCGGTCTTCCACCAGGGTCGGCGCCCACACGGTGATCCAGTGTGACGGGCCCCGGCTCGGTGCGCTCGTCGGTGAGTCCCAGGCGGCCGCCGTCCGTGTTCTCGACCCGGACGCATTGCCGGGTGCGCTGCTGATCCCGAGCTCCGGCATCGTCGCCGGTATCGCGTCGGACGCCGGTCAGGACGAGGTGGTGCGGGTGGTGGAGAAGCTGCTGGCGACCGGAACGGAACGAATCGTCGTGGCCGCCGCCGACGGCGACCGACCGGCTCGCGAGATCACATGTGCCGGGTGTACGCGCTCGGCGGTGGCGGCGGCACGCGATCGCGCGGCCCGGCCGGAACGGACAGGTGATCGCCAGGGGGCATTTCTCCGTTGTCCCCGGATGGTTCGGCATCCCGGGAACTGAGGCGGCCTTCGGCCCGACTAGGTGGAATGAAACCCGCTCACCATGCACCGAGGAGTCCGTATGTCGAAGAATCGGTCCGTCGCCGCTGTCCTGGCCGGAGCTCTCTGTCTGGTCACCGCAGGATGCGCCGGTTCCTCGAACGGGACGGCGAGTGACAAGGCGTCCGTCTCCGCGTCGGGTTCCGGTTACCCGGTGACCGTCACCAACTGCGGGCAGACCGAGACCTTCGCCAAAGCCCCCGGCAGAGTGGTCGTCATGAACGGCGGCTCTGTCGCAGAGGTCTCCACACTGCTCGCGCTCGGGCTCGGCGACCGCATCGTCGCCAACGAGCAGACTTACGGGATGTCCGAGGTCGCGGGCCGGGCCAAGGCCATCAAGGCGTTGCCCGCCGGGGACATCGAGCTCAATGACGCCGGCGACATCCCCAGCGAGACGATGCTGAGCCTGCGGCCGGACTTCGTACTGTCCGTCACGGCCTACGGCTTCGACGCACAGAACGGTTTCGCCACCCGCCGGCAGCTGAGGACGGTGGGCGCGAACAGTTACGTCTCCCCGCAGGGCTGCGACGACGACCCCTCCAGGATGACCATCTCCGACAGCTACACACTGCTGCGCGACATGGGCAAAATCTTCGATGTCAGTGCCCGGGCGGAACAGCTGATCGCCGCCTCCGAGAAGTCGATCGCCGCGGTGTCCGCGAAGGTGAAGGGCGAGAAGAAGTCGAAGGTGATGGTGCTCTTCGCCGGCACGTCGATGGACAACGACACCTTCGAATGGGTTGCCGCCAAGGGCATTTTCAACGACATCCTCGCCAAGGCCGGCGGCACCAACGTCTTCGAATCGGCGTCCAGGACCGTCTTCGCCGACCTGAGCAAGGAGAAGGTCGCCGCCACCGACGTCGACGCCCTCGTCGTACTCGGCGCCGGCTCCCCCGACCCGACGGCCTACGCCAAGCAACTGCTCAAAGAGTTCCCCCAGTGGCCGGCCGCCAAGAACAACACCTACACGGTCCTGTCCGACTCGATCTACCTCGGCCCCAGCAACGACCTGGCCGTGGACAGGATTGCCAGGATGCTGCATCCCGACGCGTTCTGACCCGGCTGAACCTTCCGCTGATGCCAGGTGAGCCAGGTGGGTCAGGCCTGCTTGATGGGGGCGCCGGAAGGGTGTCCGGTGCCACGGACCGCGACGAACATCTGCCCGGCCCTGCGGCACGTCCCGCGTTCCACGTTCATGCGTCCAGCCTCACCGCGAGAGGTCACTTCATCGACGGGGTATGCATGGGCTCCAGTGGAGACAGCGAGAGGGAACATGTGAACGGTGAAGGCCCGATGCCGCAGTGGCCTCTTCCGGAGGGTGACGGCCTTCCGGCGCGTCAGCTCGTGGAGGGGACCTTGGCCCCCATCGTCGTTCTCGACGCGCAGCTGCGCCATCTGTACGTCAACCCGGCATGGGTCCGGGTCAGCGGCGTGCCCGCCACTGCGTTCCTGGGACGAACGCTCGGGGAAGTACTGCCGGACCTCCAGAGCCCGGACGACGTCCTGTTCGAGGTACTCGCCGACGGGCAACCCCGGGAGGCGACCATCGCAGGAACGACAGGGGTCTCGTCTCCGCTGGGGCAGCGGCTCTGGCGAGCGGTCTATCACCGCGTGGACCTGCCGGGGCAGGACGCGTGTCTGTGCGGGATCGGCGTGGAGATCAGCAGTCTGCGCCGCTATCTGGAGGACCTGGAGACCGCGCACAAGCGGCTTGCCCTGCTGGATGCCGCGGCCGCGCGCGTCGGCACGACACTCGACATCGAAACCACGTGTCAGGAGCTGGTCGACTTCCTGGCCCCGTCGCTCGCCGACATGGCCGCGGTGGGAATCGTCGAAGAGGAGTTCACCGGCGCTCCCCCGCCTCCTCCCGGCTTCCTGCGGCTGCGCAAGGTGAGGGGCTCGGCGCCTCCCGGGATGGAATGGGTGCTGCACCAGCTGGGCGGACCAGGACCGTACGTCGACGTTCCCCGCGGCGTCGCAACACGGCATTGCCTGGACAGCGGACGGCCGTGGCTGGGCAACCTGGCCTCGGACGAGCTGTTCCAGAAGGTGACGGTGGACCCCGAACGGACCAGGATCTTCCGCGCCGCCGGTATTCACTCGCTTCTCATCACCCCGCTGATCACGGCAGGTCGCCCGGTCGGCGTCGTCCTTCTGGGTCGGGCCGGCGCGTCGCAGCCCTTCGACGACAACGACGTCCTGACGCTCCAGGCGCTGGCAGGCCGGGCCGCCGTCTCCATCGACAGCGCACGCCGCTACAGCCACGAACACACCATGGCGCTGGAACTCCAGCGGGCCCTGCTGTCCGAACCCCGCACCCCGCACCCCGCTGTGGAGGTGGCCGCCCGCTATCTCCCCTCCGGCCACAGCGTCCTCGTCGGTGGGGACTGGTACGACTCGATCCCCTTGCCGGACTCCCGCACCTTGCTGGTCATGGGCGATGTGATGGGCCACGGCTTCCAGGCCGCCGTCGCCATGAGCCAGTACCGCTCCCTGCTGCGCACCATTGCCGCTTCCGGCGCGGGCGTCGACAAGATCCTCGGCGAGTTCGATCGCCAGATCGCGCACCTCGGCCTTGACCGCCTCGCCACCTGTCTTCTCGCGGTCATGGATCCCGGCGCGGACACCTGCACGACGGCCAGCGCCGGTCATCTGCCGCCCGCCGCCGTACGACCGGACGGCAGCATCGAGGTCCTGTGGCTCCCGGCAGGACCGCCCATCGGCACCGGACTCGGCGGCTACGAATCGCTCACCGTACGAATGGACCGCGGCACCACTCTCCTGCTCTACACCGACGGCCTGGTGGAACGACGCGGCACAGACATCGACATCTCGGTGCAGGCGCTTGAGACGCTGAGTCTGCCGGCGGACGGCCCTCTGGACGACCTGCTCGACACGTTCCTGGTCCGCCTGGCGAACGGTGCGTACGAGGACGACGTCGCGATCCTCGCCGCTCGCCGGCGCGAGGGAAACGAATGACCTTCGCGACCCGGTCTTCGAGGCTTCGACGGGCGGCGTGTGCCGGGCATCCATCGCTCACCGCGGTCGTCGGGACCGGGCGGGAACAACTCGAGGCAGCCGACCGTTCACCTGTACGTGGCCGGCGGAGGGGACAGTGTCCCCGGGCCTCACCTGTAGCCCATGGGGACGATCGTCCGGCTGAAGCCCCATGGAGCCTTCCGCCGAGAGGCGACCGCCCTCCGCCTGTCACCGCCTTACGGCCCCGGCTGGTCTCCCCCGTCCAGCCGGGGCTCCTGCGTGCCGACGGCCGGATCGGGCCCGCCGGGGACGCGCGGGCCGTTCGACGCGACACTCCGACAGCGGCCCCTTCAGGCGAGGTGGAGGGTGGCCAGGGCCGTGGTCCAGTCGGTGACGATGGCCTGCTGCGCGGCTCTGAGGGTGACCCGGCCCTTGCAGACCGCGGTGTGCAGCTTCGTCTCCACCGGGTCCTTCTTGTTGTTGACCCCCGAGCCCTTGCGATGGCCGGGGTCGGCGGGTTCCACCCACAAGTTGCGGTAGTCGTTGGGGTCTCCGCCCAGCTGCAGGCTGATCAAGTGGTCGTACTCGGCGTCCCCCAGACGGCCGGTGAAGCCGTAGGCGGCGGCATTCAGTTCCTTCTCCTTGCCGGTGACGGAGGTCGACGGGCGGATGCCGGAGGTGTAGCCGCCTTTGCGGCAGATGGTCGACGCCAGGTTCGCCTGTGTGACCGCCGGGGATATGGCGCCGGGCGTGCACTTCGGGTCCTCCAGCGGCTCCCCGTGCTCGTGGCGGTAGTGGCAGGATCCCGCGGCCGGCTGCTGCTGCACCGTGTACGTCTTCTGCGGACCGGCCCCCACGGCGATGGCCCGCCCGGCTGCCCCACCGGAGGCGGCCGTTCCCGATGGGCCGGCCGTCGGCGTCCCGCTCGCAGACGCGGACAAGCCACCGAGCGAGTCGGGCGAGCAGCCCGCCACGAACAGGGTGGCGAGCAGGACGGACGAAGCAGCACGGCAAGCAGAGCGCATGACGACCTCTCACGACGAGCGATGGCTGAACAGATGTTCCCCCACCCGTCCGGCGGCTTGTCACTCGGGGGTCTGCGCGAGCGCCGCGAATGCCGGGAGACCGCACGCCCCATTCCGCGATGTCCGGGTCGGCCAGGCGGGGCGGGGCCGCCTGCCGGTGAGCGGCGAGCGCGACGAGATGCGGGCGCCGCTGCTCCCGCACCCTCACGCCTCAGCGACGCGAAGTCGATGGCCGGCTGTGCCACCGCGAAGACCGGATCGAGCAGGGCCTGGGCCCATCGGCCCGATCCGGACAGGCCGTCGGCCGTGTTGCCGGAACGTGGCGCGCAGGAATGCCGACAGCTCGGCAGGCAGTGAGCCTTCGTCCGGGACCGTGAATCTGGTCTCTGCCGTCGTCTGCCCGAAGGGCAGGCCTGGCGGCGTCTGGTGCGTGCGACCGCAAGGCGGACGGTCGCCCCGAAGGCGAGCGTGCGTGCCAGACGCCGCCAGGCAGGCGGGACTTTCGAAACCCGCCCTAGGACGGGTACACGTAGCCCTCGACTCGGACCAGGCTGTAGCCGGCGGCGTACGCCGAGTCGATCCCCGCCTGGGTTGCGGTGACGAAGTTGTCCTCTCGCGCGTCGCTCCAGAACTGGTACAGCGGCACGGTACCGCTCACCTGGGAGGAATAGACGTAGGCTTCGACCCCGGCGAGGGTGTAGCCGGCGGCGTACGCCGAGTCGATGCCTGCGGCCGTCGCCGTGCTGAAGTTGTCCTCTCGGGAACCGCTCCAGAACAGATACAGCGGAACCGTGCCCGGATCCTGGGTCGCCAGGGCCCAGCCCTCCTGCCTGGCGAGCGAGTAGTTGGCGATTATGGCGCTCTGTTCTTCGGCGGCGTTGCCCGAGGTGAAGTTGTCGCCCCGTGCTGCGTTCCACCACAGGAACAACTGGTGGCGGGCGGCTGCGGCAGCGGCGGCAGGTTTGGCCGGGGCGGCCTGGGCTGTTCCCGTCCCTGCCAGATTCAAGCCGGCCGCGATCGTCATCGTGCCGGCCAGCCACAGACCGACCAGTCTACGTCTGTTCACGTCTTCTCCTCCTGGCGGAAACTGATGATCGTGTCGTGCTCACTGATGTCACCCGTGATTGCTGATCGCCGTGTCCCGGTGGAAGCGGGTCGGTATTTTTCCGCCGGTCCGGTTCTCCGGAGCATTTGCTGTCTCGCACCAAGGTGGCGGGCCGGTGAGCGACAAACGTTGGACATTCGTTGAATCGGCCATCCAGACCCGGTCAGAACAGGTGTGCGATATCCGGCCTCGGGAGGAGTACGGTCAGGATGACGGTGGAATTCGGTGTGCTGGGCAGCGTCGAGGCCGGCATCGACGGCCGCCCCGTGGCGTTGGGCCACACCCGCCAGCGGGGTGTGCTGGCGGTGCTGCTGGTGGACGTCGGCCATCCGGTGACGACCGATCAGCTGATCTACCGGGTCTGGGGGGACCGTCCTCCGCGGCAGGCTCGCACCACCTTGCGCGGTTACCTCTCCCGGCTGAGACAGGCCCTGGCCACCACCGGCGAGGCGGTCATCGCGCGGCAGCCGGGGGGCTACGCCCTGACCACCGCCGGCACCGTGACCGTGGACATGCACTCCTTCCGCCGCCTGGCCGAACAGGCCCGCGCCGCCGACGACGACACCCTGGCCGCGGCCCTGTTCGAACAGGCCCTGCGACTGTGGCGCGCGGAGCCCTTCTCCACCCTGGACACTCCCTGGCTGAACGCCCTGCGCGACGCCCTGGTCCAGGAACGGCTGGCGGCCCAACTCGACCTGAACGACCTGCGATTACGCCTGGGACAGCACACCGCGCTGCTGCCCGAGCTGTCGGCCCGCGCCACGGAGCACCCGCTGGACGAACGTCTGGCCGGCCAGCTGATGCTCGCGCTGCACCGCTGCGGCCGTAGCGCCGAAGCCCTGGACCACTACCACCGCACCCGCGACCGGCTGGCCCGGGAGCTGGGCATCGACCCCGGGCCCGCGCTGCGGGACATCCAGAGCGCCGTCCTGCGCCAGGACGCCGTCCCGCAGCCGGCAGCACCGGCGCAGTCGAGCCCGGCCCCCGCACAACTTCCGTTGTCCATCGCGGCCTTCACCGGCCGCGACGGCGAACTCGCCCAGCTCGACCACCTCCTGCTGAGCACTGCCGAGGCCGGCCCGGTGCGGCCTGCCGCAGTGGTCATCTCGGCGGTGTCGGGCACCGCGGGGGTGGGCAAGACCGCACTGGCCGTGCACTGGGCGCGCCGGGTGCGGGATTCCTTTCCCGACGGGCAGCTCCATGTGAATCTGCGGGGGTTCGATCCCGGTGGCGCGACGATGGACCCGGCGGAGGCGGTACGGGGCTTCCTGGACGCGTTCGGGGTTCCGCCCGCCCGTGTTCCGGCCGGACTGGACGCGCAGGTGGGCCTGTATCGCAGTCTGCTGGCGGACAAACGGGTGCTGGTGGTGCTGGACAACGCCCGCGACGCCGAGCAGGTCCGTCCGCTGCTGCCCGGCGCGCCGGGCTGTCTGGCTCTCATAACCAGCCGGAACCGGCTCACCAGCCTGGCTGCGGCCGAGGGTGCCCAGCTGCTCCCCGTCGACTTGCTCGCCCCCGCTCAGGCCGGGGAACTGCTGACCAACCGCATCGGTGGCGACCGGGCGGCCGCCGAGCCCGCCGCCGTGGCGGAGATCATCGCCCGGTGTGCCGGGCTTCCGCTGGCGCTGGCGGTCGTCGCCGCCCGCGCCGCCGCCCAGCCCCATCTGCCGCTCGCCGTGCTCGCCGGGGAGTTGAGGGAATCCGGCACTCGTCTCGACGCCTTGGACGGCGGTGACACGGTCACCCGGATACGGGCCGTGTTCTCCTGGTCCTACCGGGCAATGAGCCCCGATGCGGCCCGGCTCTTCCGGCTGCTCGGTCTCCACCCGGGCCCCGACATCGGTGTCCCGGCCGTGGCCGGCCTGGCGGGGATCGCGGCCGGGCAGGCCCGTACCCTGGTGGCCGAACTCGTCGGCGCAAACCTGCTCACCGAACACGCTCCGGGCCGGTACGCGTATCACGATCTGCTCCGCGCCTACGCCACCGAACTGGCCAACACCCTCGACAGCGAGGCTGACCGGCACACGGCCACGCGCCGTATGCTCGACCACTACCTGCACACCGCCCGCACCGCCGATGCAGTACTGACCCCTTATGTGCGCAAGTTGATCGCCTTACCCCCTGCCCCGCCCGGCGCGGTCCTCGAAGATCTCTCCGACCACCAGGACGCGCAGGCCTGGTTCATCGCCGAGCATCCCGTTCTCCTCGCCGCGATCGATCAGGCCTCCGCCACCGGCTTCGAGACCCACGCCTGGCAACTCGCCTCGACCCTCACCAGCTTTCTCGACCGGTACGGCTACTGGCGGGCGCTGGCCGCAGCCCACACCGCCGCCCTCGACTCCGCGGTGCGCCGTCGCGACCCGGCCGGTCAGGCCAACGCCCACCGGGGATTCGGGATCGCCCAGGACCGGCTGGACCACCCGGACGACGCCCGTACCCACTACCTGCTCGCTCTCGAACTGTTCGGCGAACTCGGCAGCCACCCCGGTCAGGCCCGCACCCACCTGCACCTCGCCCGGCTGTCCGGGGCCCAGGGCCACGCCGAGCAGGCACTCGACCACGCCCGCCACAGCCTGGGGCACTCCCAGGCCGCCGACGACCGGTCCGGACAGGCGGCCGCCCTCAACCACATCGGCTGGTTCCGCGCCCAACTCGGTGACCATCACCGGGCGCTCACGGACTGCCGGCAAGCCCTCGCCCTGACCCTGGAGACCGAGGACCTCAACAGCCAGGCCCACACCTGGGACAGCCTCGGCTACATCCACCATCACCTCGGCCGCCACTCGGAGGCCCTCGACTGCTACGGGCAGGCACTCGCCCTGTTCCGCAAGACCGGTGATCGCCACGGTGAGGCCACCGGCCTCGTCTATCTCGGCGACACCCACGCCACCGCCGCCGACCACGAGGCCGCCCGCACCGCATGGACCCAGGCCCTGACCATCACCGAAGAACTCGGCCTCCCGGCCACGGACCCACTGCGCACCAGGATCGTTCAGCGCCTGGCGGCAGGGTGACGACCGAGACGCCGCAGCCCGGCCCACCCGGGCCTGGCGTATGAGCACACAAGGCTCATGTGTCGCGGTGTCGTTGCGGCTCCGCGTCAGGACAGGGCGAGGACACAGAACTCGTGGCCCTCAGGGTCGGACAGGCACGTCCACGGGACGTCGCCCTGGCCCACGTCGAGGTCGGTGGCGCCGAGGGCCCGCAGCCGGGCCACCTCCGCCGCTCTGTCGTCACCGGGGTACGGCAGCAGGTCAAGATGGACGCGGTCCGGCACGGTCTTCACGCCGGGCGTGCGGAGGAACTCGAGATACGGGCCGACACCCTTGGCTGAGCGCAACGCCGCATGATCGTCCGTAACCTCATGCAGGGTCCAGTCCGTCGCCTCGTCCCAGAACCGGGCCATGGCCCGCGGATCCGCGCAGTCGACCACCACCGCGGCGATCGGTCCGGTGTCCCGGTAGATCTCCCGGGGCTCCAGCACGCAGAACTCGTTGCCCTCCGGGTCGGCGAGGACCGTCCACGGCACATCGCCCTGGCCCACGTCGGCGGGCGTCGCACCGAGAGACTTCAGGCGCGCGACCAACTCCGCCTGATGGGCCGCAGAAGTGGTGGCGAGATCGAGGTGCACACGGTTCTTCGTTGTCGTCCTGGGTTCCGGGACGGGAACGACGTCGATGCCGACGGCGACCGGGTCCGGCCAGACGAGGCCGCCGACGGGTCCGACGTAGGTGGTCACGCCGGGGCTGTAAGCACTCCACCCGAGCGCCTCCGCCCAGAACCGGCCGACCGCCGGGGCATCAAGAGCCTTTATGTTCACCTGAACAGGTCTCAGTCCCATGCCGGCGATCCTATGCGCCCGCTCTCCAGCGACATCCGCGCCATCGCCGAACAGAGATCAACTCGCTCACCAGCCGCAATGCTCAGCTCGCCGACCAAGCGCCCAGCCCGGCCAAGCCAAGTGAACCGCTCATCCGAAGAGCCTTTGGTGCACGGCTATTGACCTTGGCGCGGACATGCCCGACCGTGTGTGGCCGAGACGTCGTCGCTCAGGAGTCGTACATGGGACGCTTCAGAACGCAAGTCGCAGCCGTCACCGCGGTGGTGGCCGTGCTGGCGATGGGACCGAGCGCGTCCGCCTCAGCCCTGACATCGTTATCAAAGGCTTCGACAACGTTGTCCACGCGCGAGGCGGAACCGGTGGAAGATCCAGCCGACTACGTGGACCCGCTCATCGGCACCGGCAAGGGCGGCGAGTCGGTGGGAGAGATCAACAACTTCCCCGGTCCGTCGGCCCCGTTCGGCATGATGCAGTTCTCCCCCGACACCGCGGGTTCCTACGCCGGTTACCAGTATCACAGCGAAAGGATCAAGGGCTTCAGCCTCGATCACGCATCGGTCGGCTGCACCGCGTTCGGGGATGTGCCGCTGCTGCCGGTCGTCGGCGACATCGGCGCCTCGCCGTGGGACCGCACGGAGACGTTCACGCACACCGACGAGAAGGCGGAGGCCGGCTACTACGCCGTGACCACAGGCGACGACGCGAAGACACGTACCGAACTGACCGCCACCACCCGCACCGGGCTCGCCGCGTTCACCTTCCCCGCGGAGGCGGCGGGCAAGGCGCAGGTACTGGTCAAGGGCGGCGGCAGCCTGAAGGGCGACAAGAGGGCCGACCTGCGGATCAACGGCGACCGTGAGCTCACCGGCTCCGCGACCACGGGCAACTTCTGCGGCAAGGGCAACGAGTACACCGTCTACTACGCGATCACCTTCGACCGCCCGTTCACCGCCCACGGCACCTGGGACGGCAGCACGGTGACCGAGGGCGGCGAAGCGGTGGACGCCCCGAAGGCGGGCGCCTACCTGACCTTCGACACGACGAACGACCGTACCGTCCGCGCCAAGGTCTCCATGTCGTACGTCTCGGTCGACGGCGCCGAGGCCAACATGGCCGCGGAGATACCCGGTTGGAGCCTGGACGACGTACGAAAGCAGACCCGGGCCGAGTGGACCGAGGCACTGCGCAAGATCCGGATCGCGGGCGGCGAGACCGGTGAGCGGACGATGTTCTACACGTTCCTCTACCACTCGCTGATGCACCCGAACACCTTCAACGACGCCGATGGCCGCTACACAGGCTTCGACGACAAGATCCGTACGCTGCCCGAGGGCCGTACCCAGTACGCCAACTTCTCCGACTGGGACACCTACCGCAGTCTCGCGCCGCTCCAGGCGATGCTGTTCCCCGAGCAGGCGAGCGACATGGCGCAGTCGCTCGTCCACGACGCCGAACAGGGCGGCTGGTGGCCGCGCTGGCCGCTCGCGAACGACTACACGGGCCAGATGACCGGTGACAGCTCCGTGGCGCTCATCGCGAACCTGTACGCCTACGGCGCCCGCGACTTCGACCTGAAGACCGCCCTGAAGTACCTGGTCAAGGGCGCCACTTCGGTGGACGCCACACCTGGTGCGTACCAGGAGCGGCCAGGTGTGGAGGAGTACGTGGAGCGCGGTTACGCGAACAACAGCGCCGTTCGCGGCGACCACACCCGCGTCGGCGCCTCCGTCACTCTCGAATGGGCGATCGACGACTTCGCCATCGCTCAACTGGCGAAGGCCGCGGGCGACAAGGACACGGCACGCACCTTCACCCGCCGCGGCCAGAACTGGCAGA
Organism: Streptomyces sp. NPDC002588; assembly: GCF_040295925.1. Lineage (NCBI taxonomy): Bacteria > Bacillati > Actinomycetota > Actinomycetes > Kitasatosporales > Streptomycetaceae > Streptomyces > Streptomyces sp. NPDC002588. The sequence continues at coordinate 41,621 of NZ_JBEOWF010000010.1, read as the reverse complement.
ACATCCTCAACCCGGCCACCGGCTACCTCTCCCCGCGCGGCGAGGACGGCCGCTTTCCCGACGGGCCCGGCTACCAGCCGCCGGCAGAGGGCACGTTCGGCCAGGACGGCTTCGACGAGGGCAACGCGGCGCAGTACAACTGGCTGGTGCCGCAGAACACGGCCGGCCTGATCCAGGCGATGGGCGGCCGCGAGACCACGGCGAAGCGGCTCGACACCTTCTTCACCAAGCTGAACGCCGGGCCGAACGAGCCGTACATGTGGGCCGGCAACGAGGTCGACTTCGGCGTCCCGTGGGTCTACAACCACGTCGGGCAGCCCTGGAAGACCCAGCAGACGGTACGCACGATCGCCACCACCCTCTTCAGCCCGACCCCGGACGGCGAACCGGGCAACGACGATCTCGGCGCCCAGTCCTCCTGGTACGTGTGGGCCGCGCTCGGCCTCTACCCCGCCACCCCGGGCACTTCCGACCTGTCGGTGCACAGCCCGCTGTTCCCGCGTGTGGTCCTGGATCTGCCGGGCACCGGGCGCGACCTCGACATCCGTGCTCCGAAGGCCGCGGCGGGCACGCCGTACGTGCACCGGCTGCGGCTCGACGGCCACGACTGGGAGCGCACCTACCTGCCGCGGTCCGCGGTCACGAAGGGCGGACGGCTGGACTTCGACCTGTCCGGGACGCCGGACAGGTCCTGGGCGGCATCGGCGAAGGCGGAGCCGCCGTCGTACCGGGAGGGCGAGCAGGACTTCCTGGCGTACGCGACGCCGAACCAGGTGATCGCCGCCCCGGGCGGTGACGGCGCGAAGCTCACGGTGCACGCGCAGCGGCTCGGCGGACGCGACCGCCTGCTGACGGTCACCGCCGACGCCCCAGCCGGGCTGACGGTTTCCGGCGCGAGAGTCGCCCTCGATCCGCGCACGGGCTCCGGCACCGCCGACCTGACGGTGACGGCGGCGGCCGGCATCGAACCCGGCTACTACGAGTTGCCGCTCACCGTCCGAGGGAGCAGCGGCAGCGCCGTGCACCGCACCGCGATCGTGCTCATCGCGGAGGACGGCGGTCTCGTCGCGGCCCTCGCCGACGCCTACTCGGGCACGGGCGTGTCGAGTGACGACAGCACAGCCGAGGCCGACTACGACCGCGCCGGGAACAGCTACTCGCGGCAGGCTCTGGCGGCCGCCGGACTCACGGCCGGTGCGCGCGTCGAGGTCTCGGGCACGACTCTCGTCTGGCCCGGCCCGCCCGCCACCCGGCCGGACAACATCGCGGCGAACGGCCAGACGCTCGACATCGCGGCCGACACCGCGGACGCGACGCGGCTCCTGTTCGTCGGCTCGGCCACGAACGGCGACAAGAAGGGGACCGCCACTGTCACCTTCACCGATGGCACCACGGCGCAGGCCGATCTGTCCTTCGGCGACTGGACCAAGCCGGGCGGCGGCTCGGATCCGGTCTACGGCAACACCGTCGTGGCGAAGACGCAGTACCGCAACACACCGAACGGAAAGGGCGCAGCGGTGTACGTGTTCGCGACCCAGCCGTACGAAGTGCCGGAGGGCAAGCAGATCGAGTCCGTCACGCTGCCGAAGGAACGAGATCTGCACGTGTTCTCGGTGGCGCTCGGCCGTTGAGGGCCGACGCGCATGTGGCCCGGACCCGGGCACGGGTGCGGCGAGGAGCCGGGGACGGCCGACAGGCTGTTCTTGTTCTCCTGCACGCACGGGTGGAACGGGTCCGGGATCTTCGCCCGCTCCACGGGCGTGCGGTGCATCGCGTATCTCCCTCTCCAGCCGTCGGCACTCTTTTGCGGCACCACCGTCCAGCAGCCCCTGCGCGCGCATGTCTCAGGAGTTCCGGTAGCTCTGGCGCCGTTCCGACAACGGCGTTGTTCGCGAAACCGGCGCAGCAGTGGCGCGCCACCACCACGGGCCCGCTGATGGACGTCTCCTCCGGGCTGTGCCTGAACGTCCGCCGCCGGAGCGACCGCCACGTCGGGGGTCCTCCGGCGGCGGGCAGGGTCGTTTCCGCCGAGCGCCGCCCCGGGCTCTTCACACAAGAACAGCATCCAAGGCATCGGCCGGACCGGCCGACGGCATCCGAACCGGAGGAAGAATGGTCACACACACCACGCGCGGCGTTCTCGCGCGTGCCGTCATCGCGCTGGCCGCCGCTGTCGGGCTGACCGGCATCGCGGGCGGGCCGGCGCCGGCCGCCACGGAGGCCGCCCAGCCCACAGCGTTACGGGTCATGCCGCTGGGCGACTCGATCACGTGGGGCGAGGCGAGCAGCACGGGCAACGGCTACCGGTCGGCCTTGTGGAACGATCTCGCGGCTGAGGGCCACGACCTGGACTTCGTGGGCTCGGTCCGCAACGGTCCCATGGCGGATCCGGACAACGAGGGTCACCAGGGGTGGCGGATCGACCAGATCGCCTCGATCGCCGACGCGAGCCTGGCCCGTTACCGGCCCAACGTCGTCACCCTGGAGATCGGCACCAACGACATGCTCCAGAACTACCAGGTGTCCACCGCCGCCGACCGGCTGCGCTCCCTCGTGGACCAGATCACCGCCGACGTCCCCGACGCCACCGTGCTGGTCGCCTCCCTCATCGTGTCCACCAGCGCGGTGGAGGAGCCCAACCGGCCGGCCTACAACCAGGCCGTCCCCGGGATCGTCCAGGCGGCGCAGGCCGCGGGCAAGCACGTGCGGTACGTCGACATGAGTGCCGTGACCACCGCCGACCTCGTTGACGGGGTGCACCCCAACGACGCCGGCTACGCCAAGATGGCCGACGCGTTCAACGCCGGCATCCAGGCGGCCGACAGTGCCGGCTGGATCCACCAGCCCCTGCCCGACAGCGCGCTGCCCGGGACCTGGGACCTCTGCGCGACCGAGAACGGGACCTGCGCAGCCGGTGAGGCAACGGCCATGGCCTACGGCGCGAACGGCAGATTCAACTACCTCACCTCGACCGGTTCCGCGCCGTGCACCAACGCGATCTTCAAAGACCCGATTCCCAGCACCGTCAAGGCCTGCTACCGCCAGACCGCCCCGCCCGCGGACAACGTGTGGTCCCCCTGCGCCACCGAGGGCGGCACATGCGCCTTCTCCGGCGTGATGACCGTCGCCTTCGGCGCCAACGGTTCGTTCCGCTACGCGACTCTGCCCGGCGGGACCGCGTGCACCGACGAGGTGTTCGGAGACCCGATATTCGGCACTGCCAAATCGTGCTACCTGATCTCCGCACCGCCTTCCTTCACCACCTGGACCTCTTGCGCCGCCGAGAACGGAACCTGTTCCTTCAGCGGTGAGCACGAGGTCGCGTACGGTGCCGGCGGACGGTTCGTCTACCGGTCCGTCACCGGTTCGACCGAGTGCAGCAACAGCGTCTTCGACGATCCCGCTCCCGGCACCCGGAAGTCCTGCTACGTGCAGTAGCCCGGAAGGCGCGGTGCCCTGGCCGGAACGGCTCTTCCGTTCCGGCCAGGGCGAGCCCGACCCCGCCGGGGATCTTGAAGGAGTGACACCTTCCTACTGTTCGATCGCCGTGCGGGCCAGTGAGATCAACGTGGCGTCGTCCACGAGTGCGCCGTCCCACAGGGCGGTGAGGCGGGTGATCTTGCCCCAGCGATCCAGTTCAAGGGCGACGACGCCTCGGGGAACCGCGCTGTCGGACGCCGTCCATTCATATCCCCCTCCCACCGCGCTGCCGACGACGTGGCGAACCGCCGTACCGCCACCGGCGTAGGGCAGCAGGGAGACGGCGTTGGTCAGGTAGGCGCCGATGCTTCGCGGGCCGACAATGTGCAGGTGCGCCGGCATGTCCTCGAAGACGGCGCCGGGGGCGAAGAGTTCCGCGGCGCCGGCGCCGTCGCCATGACGCAGTGCCCGCGCGAGCTTGTGTACGACGCGCCTCATGGCGGGCGCCGCGGTTTCTCCGACGGTGGATTCCCCGAAGTCCGTCAGGGGCCCGGACGTGGCTGCCGCGAGGGCCGCCGTGTTGGCTATGCCGAAATGCCGGCCGTCCCAGTAGTCGATTTGCCTGGTGATCTTACGATCGCGGAAGTTGATGACGCCGACCGCGCGGATTTCGGAAGGGCCGAAGAGACCTGCGGTGTCGGTGAAGAACACCAGAGCGCTGGTCGCGTCGCCCAGGATCCGCGTGGGGTACGACTTGCCGTCACTGGGCCAACTGGGAACGAATTGGGACAATGAATCCCGCAGTGAGTCCCAGTTGAAGTAGCCCGCGCCGACGACCGCATCGATGTAGGTGATGAGATCACGCGAGAAGAAGGACATCCACCCGTCCAGGTCGTGCGCGCTCTTGCGGGCGAGATAGCGCTGGACCAGCACGGCCGCCTCCCTGGTGGCGTGCGAGGAGTCGATGACCACATCGACCCCGGGGAACACGAGCCCGTCGCCGGAGTCGGCGGCCGCCGCACGTCCGGGGGAAAGCAGAGAGGCCGCGGCAACCCCGGACCCGCCGAGCACGGCACCACGCAGCAGCGCACGTCGTGACTTCTGGTTCGGTATCTGCACGTTGCGTTCCATCACATACCTTTCGAATGATCTTGCATGACTCGCGACTGTGCTTCGGGCCACTTCAAGTGGCGCAGCATTACCGACCGTTCGATCAGTGGACGATGCCGGACCGTCGGCCGACGACCCTCCGGTCCTCTCCCTCCGGCGCCCACCCGACGGTGCAGCGGTTCAGGGTTTCGAGGATGCGCCCGCCGAGATCGGCCTCGCCGGCGCGAGTGCTGATCAGCGGATCTCACCGGCGGTGCGTACACCGCTCCAGCGGCTGAGTTCAGCTTCCAGGTCCAGGGGTTCGACGGACGCGGTGGTTGCGTACGCGCCCCACTGGTCGCGAGGGAGCATCCACATGATCTCGAATTCGTTGCCGTCGGGGTCGGCACCGTAGACGCTCTTGGTGGTGCCGCCGTGGCTGGACTCTCCGGTGTATGCCCCGGCCGCGGCCACCGCCTTGCGGAGTTGCCGGAGATCGTCGATGGTGTCGACCTGCCAGGCCAGGTGGTAGAGCCCGACCCCGCCGCGTCGCTTGGGCGGCGCGGACGGGCCGACGCCCATGAGGCCGAGATCGTGATCGTGGACAGAGCGTGGCAACCGCAGGAACACCGCGTCGGCCCGGGGCTCGCGCAGGGCGACGTCCATCCCGAGGACTTCGGTGTAGAACCGCTCGGATCGTGCCAGATCGGCGACGAACAGGACGGCGTGGTTGAGCCGCACCGGACCGATACCCATCGGAGTGCTCCCTTCTTGTGACCGCTCGGAGGCAGTGCCGGTTTCGAGTGCCCGCGGCGGTCCAGGTGGCGGGGTCGCCGGTCGGCTGTGGTGGCGTCAGTGGGCGAGGGTGAATCCGCCGGTCCAGGAGGTCTTCTCGCCGACGGCGAGGGTGAGCTGAAGGAAGCCGACCGCCTCCAGCTCCCGGGCCCGCTTGAGGCCGCCCGCGTCCACGGCCCGCAGCCCGGCGGCGCTGATCACGACGGCGAGCGCCGCCTTGGCGTCCGCGTCGTCACCGGCGAGCAGCACGGTGGTCGGCCGCCCGCCCACGGTGCCGGTGGCCAGCGTGCCGGCGAAGTTGGTGTTGAACGCCTTGACCACACGTGACTCGGGCAGCGCGGCGGCGATCTCGGCGGCAGCCGAGCCGTCGGCCGGGACGGTCAGCGAGTCGAAGGTCTCGAAGTTCAGCGGGTTCGTGACGTCGACGACGACCCTGCCGGCCAACTGCGCGCCACGCTGGGCGATGACCTGCCCGACGGCCGGGTACGGCACGGCGAGCACCACGATGTCGCCGGTGACCTCCCGCTCCGCGTCGGAGCTGCCGATGACCTCCACGGTCGCGCCGCTCTTGCCGAAGAGGCCGGCGATGGCCTGACCCATGTTCCCGCTGCCGATGATGCTGATGTGCGGCATGACGACCTCCATTGGTTGTAGCTACAACCATGCCATGACAGTAGAGGTTGTAGCAACAACTTTTCGGCGCTGACATACTGTGAGCGTGGAGACGCGATGGCTCACCCGGAAGCAACTGTCGGCATGGCTACGGCTCGCCGCCGTGCTGGAACTGCTGCCGACCGCCCTGGACAGCCAACTGCGACGGGACGCCCAACTGACCCACTTCGACTACCAAGTGCTCGCCATGCTCTCCGAGGCACCCGACCGCACCATGCGCATGGCGAAGCTCGCCGAAGGCACCACCGCCACCCTCGCCCGGCTCTCCCATGTGGTGCAACGCCTGGAAACCCGCGGCCTGCTGCAACGCGTCCCCTGCCCGACGGACCGGCGCGCCACCAACGCCCGCCTCACCGAGGACGGCTGGAAGAAGGTGCAGGATGCCGCCCCGGGCCACGTGACCTTCGTCCGGGACAACGTCATCGACGCACTCACACCCGACCAGATCACCCAGCTCGCCGACATCGGCCAAGCCATCCTGCACAGGCTCGACCCCGACGCCGCCCGGGCCGGAATGTACCAGTGGTACGACGCACCAGACCCTGCTGATTGATCACGACCACGCGCCCTGCCTTGACCATGCCACCCGCCCGCGGCAGTGTCATGTCCCTTTCTGTTCCTGGGGGTGGGTGGCCAGGGCCTCGACGGTGACGTCCAGCCAGGGGGCCATGGGCAGGGACATCAGAGCATCGTGGAGCTGGGCCGGGTCCTCGGCCTCGTAAAGGCCGACGGTCGCGTTTCGGCCGGGAACGCGCCAGAGCCGTTTCAGAATGCCGGCGTCGCGGAGTTCCCGGGCGCGGGCCCGCTCACCCGCCCGCAGCTCTTCGCGTCGCTCGGGCGGGATGGTGGGCGGCAGTCGGTTCTCCGACCGGACGAGGAATTCCACGTCGTCTCCTTCACCTCGTGGTGTTCGGTGGGCTGCCTCAGCGGGCTGTCAGGTCCAGCAGCACGTCGGCGAGTGCTTTCGGGGCGGTCACCATCGCCTCGTGACCGGTGTCCAGCTCGTACACCGGCCAGCCCCGCTGTCGGGCGCGATCGGCCTGCGTGCTGAAGACACGCATCCAGTTCACGCACTCCACGAACACCCCGGGGATGTCCTCGGCCGCGCCGGTGAGTCGGAGGGGATCGGTGTAGGTCTTCCAGGGATGTGGCGTGAGTCCCGGCGTCAGCCAGTCGATGTCGGTCTGTTCGGTGACTCCCAGGACGGAGAGCGAGCGTACGGGAACGAGCCAGCCGAGGCCGGGACCGGCGGCCGCTTCGGCCCAGTGGCGGGCGACCGCCTCGGGGAGCAGATCCCGGGCCGCTTCACCGTTCGTACCGAGGAAGGCGTCGAGGTGGACGAGCCGGGCGATTCTCGCCGGCCGGCGGTCGGCCACAGCCGTGATGACCTGTCCGGCGTAGCTGTGGCCGACCAGGACGACCTCACACAGATCCAGTACGTCCAGCAGACGGACGACGTCCTCCACGTGGGTGTCCAGGCCCACTTGAGGGGAGAGGAGGTGGGCCCGTTCCGAGAGGCCGGTCAGCGTCGGAGTGTGGACGACGTGGCCGGCAGCGCGCAGCACGGGAATGACGCGGTCCCAACACCAGCCCCCGTGCCACGCCCCATGGACCAGGACGAAGGTGCTCATGTCCCGCTCACCCCATGTGTCTCGTCCTCGGTGGCCGGCGTCACTCCGTACGTCGGGGTACCGCTGGGACGCACCACATGGACGGCCGAGCCGTGCTGCGCGTGCAGGGCGATGGCGCCGCCTCCGCGCCGGACGAAGTCTCCGGAGTGCGCGCTGATCACCACGACACTCGGGGGTGCGATATTGCCTGACGTCATTCTTCCGTCTCCGAATCGGGGGGAGGAGGGTACGGTCGGGGCGCGGCCTTCACGGGGCCGGTACCGGGGGTCTGCTCCGTCGCTGACTGCCCCGCAGGCGAGGCCCATGGGACGTCAGCCCAGGTTCTCGAGGAGCACCATGCCTGCCGCCGTGTTCGAGGCGGGCACGTGGTAGGTCTCGTGGACCCGACGGATCCCGGGGCCCATGGCACCCCGCATGACCAGCCACATGATCAGCTCGATGCCCTCGGACCCGGCGTCACGGATGTACTCCTCGCGGGTCATTCGGGCCAGCTTCTCGGGGTCGTCCTCGATCGCGTCGAGGAACATCCGGTCGAAGGCCTGGTTGATCAGTCCCGCGCGGTCGCCGGCGAGCTGCTGCGACATCCCGCCGGTCCCGAAGACGGCCACCTCGAGGTCCTCGGGATAGGAGCGGAGCGCCCGTCCGAGAGCCCGGCCCAGCGCCAGACACCGCGCGGCGCTGGGCTGCGGGTACTGGATGACGTTGACCACGATCGGGATGACCTTGCACGGCCAGGCGTCCCCGGGTTCGGGGCAGTAGACCGACAACGGCACGGTCAGCCCGTGGTCGACGTCGAGTTCCTGGTACACCGTGACGTCGAAGGAGTCGTCGACGAGGCTCTCGACCAGATGGTCGGACAGCTCCGGCGCGCCGGTGACGGCCGGTACGGGGCGTCTGCCCCAGCCTTCGTCGGCGACCTGGTAGGACGCGGCCGTCCCGATGGCGAACGTGGGGGTCGTGCTCAGGTCGATGCCGTTGGCATGGTCGTTGTAGACGACTATCGCCACGTCGGGTGTGTGCCGGGCCATCCATGCGCGCGCCGGGGCGTACCCGTCGAACAGAGGCTTCCAGTAGGGGTCCTGTGTCTTTCCGCGGTCCATCGCGGCGCCGATCGACGGCACGTGCGAGGTCGCCAGGCCCCAGGTGACCCTAGCCAAAGCTCCGCCCCCCTGCCGTCAATGCCTCCGTGAACTCCTCCACGGACATTCCGGTGAACACGCCACCGAGGTACTGCATCGACCGGTTGTCGAGCATCGCCAGCTTGTAGACGTAGAAGATGGAGCCGCCGAGCTCCAGCATCCTCGTCCACTGGCGTCCGACGACCGCGTCCCGCTGTTCCGGTGACAGTCGGTACACGTCGCAGTAGGCGGCCTCGTCGGCCTTGAACCGTTCACGGTTGTCCGCGTACTTCAGCGACCCGCACAGGCGGTTGAGCGCATAGCCCCGGCGACTGGTCTCGGCATCGAACACATACGTGCCGGGGATGTTCGGCGTCGATCTGGACATCCGTTCCTCTTCTCCGTCTTCCGCGTGCACACGTCGTCCCGCGGCGATGTTCAACCTGCGGCGTTCACCAGGGAGGCGAACGTGCCGGGTTCCACCACGGCGGGCAGGCGGCGGTCGAGCAGCGTCGCCATCACCCGGACCAGTTCCCCGGCACTCTCGGCCGAGCGTGCGCGCCAGGCCACGTGGCCGTCGGGGCGGAGGAGCACAGCGCCGTCCTCGTCGGTGCCCCGCACAGCGGCCCACTCCCCCAGCAGATCGCGGAACGACCCGAGGGCTCCGATCGTGCGGACGGCGACGCCGACACCCAACCGCTGCCGCACCTGTTCGGCGGCGTCGGTCCACGCCTCGCCACCGCGACCGGTGATCAGGGCGAAACCGTCGCCGATGAGATCCAGCGTGGACCACTGCCGCCGGCCCCGCTCCAGCCACACGTGCGGCAGGTGCTCCCCGGGCACGGTGGAGGCCCGGTAGACCAGATCCGTGCTCGGCGGCTCTCCCGCGGGGTCGCTCGAGTCCCGCACCAACGCACCGGTCTCGTAGCGGTAGCCGATCTCGACCCCGTGCGCGTTGAGGTTGTACTCCATCAACTCCATAGCCTCGGCGATCGACGCCCTGCGAGACTCGCCCTCCGGGCCCGGTGCGTCCGCCTCGATGATCTTCTGCCACTTGGTGTCCGTGCTCATCTCAGGCGTGACGCCGAACGCACCCGAGACGGTCATGACCTCGCCGGCGGACTGGTACGCCCGGTCGATGACCTGGCGGCCGACCGGCGCCCGTTCCTGGGAGTACGTGTCGAGCAGCCGTGGACCGGCCCGGCCGGACAACACCGCGGCAAGCTTCCAGGCGAGATTGAACCCGTCGGCCACGGCCGTGTTGCTCCCCAGCCCGTTGAACGGAGGGTGGACGTGGACGGCGTCGCCGGCGCAGAAGACCCGGCCCGACGAGTACTGCTCGGCGACGGCGTGGTTCACCTTCCACCTGGTCACGTCGACGATCTCGATCGGGACGCTCCTGTCGCCGATCGACCGGTGGAGCACCTCGCGGATGGCGTCGTGGTCCGTGAGATCGAAGGTGTCGGGATCGATCTGCCAGCTGATCATCCACTCGTCCCAGCGGTTGAGCATGATCCAGGTCGGGAATTCCGTCATGTCGATCGACCAGTACATGGCCGCCGGCCGGTACTCGGCGTAGCGCCTCAGGTCCGCCTTGACCCACACGAAGCCGAAGGTGGCGAGGTCCATCTCGCCGGTCAGGCTGAGCCCGGCCTGCTCGCGCACCGCGCTGTGCGCGCCGTCGGCACCCACCAGGTACCGCGCCCGGACGGTTCGCAGTTCACCGGTCCCGCGGTGCCGGGTGCGGACGTCGACGCCGTCGGGGTGCTCGGTGAAGTCGAGGAACTCCGTGTCGTACCGGAGGTCGGCGAGGCCGGAAGCGACCACGGCGTCGGCGAGGACGGGTTCCAGCCGGTGCTGGTGGATGTTGTACGGCGTGTAGGGGCTGGCCCGCCGGTACCGCTCCTGGTCCTTGAGACCCGCTCCCCAGGCCGTCGCCCGCACCACCTCCGGGCCCGCCATCGAGAGGATGAACGGGTTGTACGGGATGTCCTCGATGCGCACCGCCTTCTCGACGACGTCGTCGGCCACGCCGAGCGCCCGAAAGATCTCCATCGTGCGCTGGTTGGTGATGTGCGCACGCGGCGTGTGTGCCTGGTTGGGGTGGCGGGTGATGATCTGGCACTGGACACCCTGCCGGGCCAGGGCCAGGGCCGTCGTGAGTCCCGCCGGGCCCGCCCCGACAATCAGCACGGGCACGTTCTCGTCGGCCGAACGCTGTTCTCCGCTCGCCATGTCGCGTCACTTCCTCGGGTGTGAGCCGGCCGGCGAGCCCCAGCCGGCGGTTGGCGTCCATCACAACCCGTGGCGCGCGAACGGTGGCGCGGCTGTTCCGGCAGCCGGAACGGTGCTCCTCGATCCGGATCACCGAGGTTCCGTCCAGGCCGCCGTGCGGGGCCGGGTCACCAGCAGGGCGTCAGCGATCGTCGCGGTGGCCGACGTGGCGGTCGGGCGACCGCCGGTCGAGACTCCCCGTCACCGTCCGGCATGATCCCTCGACTCGATCGCCTGACCATCACGGAACTCGGACTCGGTCTCGGACTCCGACTCGGGCTCGGACTCGGGTCGGACGGGTTCGGACACGGCCGGGCGAGCCGCGAGGCCCCGCCCTTCGATGTCGACCTTCGGCAGGATCCGGTCCAGGCCGCGGGGCAGCCACCAGGCGGCGGGGCCGAGCAGGGACATCAGGGCCGGCACGATGGTCATGCGGACCACGAACGCGTCGACCAGGACACCGAAGGCGAGCGCGAAGCCGATCGACTTGACCAGGACCTGGTCCGAGAGGATGAAGCCGCTGAACACGCCGGCCATGATGACCGCGGCGGCGGTGACCACGCGTGCGTTCGTCCGGAAGCCGGCGACGACGGCCTGCACCGGGGCGTCACCGCGCACATGGGCCTCCCTCATCCGGCTGACCAGGAAGACCTGGTAGTCCATGGCCAGGCCGAAGAGGATGCCGACCAGCAGGATGGGCAGCAGGTTCACGATGGGACCGGTCTCGTGGACACCGAACACAGAGCCCAGCCAGCCCCACTGGAAGACCGCGACCACGGCACCGAAGGTGGCGCCGATGCTCAGCAGGAAGCCCAGGGTGGCCTTGAGGGGGATCAGTACCGAGCGGAAGGCCAGCATGAGCAGCAGGACGGCGAGTCCGACGATGATGGCCAGGTACGGCAGCAGGGCGTCACCGATCTTGCGGGACACGTCGATGTTCAGCGCGGTCGTACCGGTGACCGCGACATCGGCGCCGGTCGACCGGCGCAGTGCCGCCTCCTCGTCCCGGATCGCGTTGACCAGATCCGTGGTGGCCTGGTCGGTGGGTCCGCTCTTCGGGATCACGGTCAGCAGCGCGGTCTCGCCGTCGGCACCGAGCCGGGGGGCGCCGACCGCGACCACGTCGGGCAGGACCTGGATCGCGGTGGCCACCCGTGCGGCCCCGGCCCGCACGTTGCCGTCCGCGTCGACGACCACGGTGAGGGGACCGTTGAAGCCCGGCCCGAAGCCCTCCCGGATGAGGTCGTACGCCTTGCGCTGGGTGCTGGCGGCCGGGTAGGTGCCGTCGTCGGGCAGGGCCAGGCGCAACTGCGACAGGGGCAGCGCGACGGTGAGCAGCCCGCCCAGTGCGACGATCAGTACGGGGATCCGGAACCGCGTCACGAACCGCGCCCACCGCTCGCCCATCGCCACCGCGGTGCGCGTGTCGTCCGGGCCGCTCGCGGGTCGCCGTGGGAAGAGGCCGGACCGGCCCCGGGCCACCCGGCCTCCGGCGAAGCCGAGCAGGGCAGGCAGCAGGGTCACCGCGACGAGCACCGCCAGCGCGACGGTGGCCGCCGCGGCGAGCCCCATCGAGCGCAGCACCGGGATGCCCACGACGGACAGGCCGGCCAGTGCGATGACGACGGTCAGGCCGGCGAACACGACCGCGGAGCCGGCCCTGCCCACGGCCCGGCCGGCCGCCTCCGGGCCGGCACCGTGTTCGCGCGCTTCCTGCCGGAACCGGGAGACGATGAACAGCGCGTAGTCGATGCCCACCGCGAGCCCCAGCATCAACGCCAGGACCGTGCTGTTCGCGTTGACGTCGACGAAGCCCGAGGCGATCGCGACGGCCGAGAGTCCCGCGCCGACCCCGACCAGGGCGGTGAGCAGTGGCAGTCCGGCCGCGAGCAGCGACCCGAACGTGATGACCAGCACCAGCGCGGCGACCACGAGCCCGGTCAACTGGGTCGTGCTCTGCTCCGCCTGGACTCCCAGGGCGGTCCCGCCGGCCTCCACCGTCAGCCCGGCCGCCCGGCCGGTGTCCAGCGTGTTCAGCAGTGCCTTCCGGTCGGCGGTGGTCACATCGCCACTGGGCGCCGTGTAGCTGACCTGGACCAGGGCGTACCGGCCGTCGGCGGACAGTGCCCTGGTCCGGTACGGATCGGTGACGGCGACCACCTTCGGCGTGCCCTTGAGCCCGGTGACCGTCTGCTCGACGGCCGCCCTGTTGGCCGACGTGGTCAGTGTCGACCCACTCGGCGCGACGAACACCACCTGCGCGGTGGCCCCTCCGACATGGGCGTCCGGGAACCGGTCGGCGAGCCGGCTGATCGCCTTCTGCGACTCGGTACCGGGGATGTCGAACGAGTTGGACATCTTGCCGGACAGCGTCGCGGCGCCGGTGCCGGCCAGCGCCATCAGCACGAGCCACAGGCCGAGCACGACCAGTCGCCTCCGGTACGAGAACCGGCCGATCTTGTAGAGGAGTGTTGCCACGGCGTCTCCAGCCCTCGGTGTCGATCCCGATCAGGGATGCACCGAAGCTAGCCGTTCGGCAAGGAGTCGCCTAGTCGACCGTAAGGTACACAAAGAGCCGCTCGGCAGGTTGCGGGCGAGCCGACCGTACGGTACAGGATTGCCGCTCGGCAGGTGGTTGCGCTTGCCGGTCAGCAGGTTGTGGGCTTGCCGACCGGCAAACTACTGTTGAGTACGCAGGAGCGGAGCCGCCGCACCGGCTCGACCTTCGGGAGGTAACGTGGTCGCCGCACCGTCACGGACCGCCACGCACACGGTCACCGGCCAGGAAGGCACCCGGGACCGGATCCTCGGTGCCGCGCTCCGGTTGTTCGCCGAGCACAGCTTCGCCGGTACTTCGCTGCAGATGATCGCCGACGAGACGGGCCTCACCAAGGCTGCCGTGTACCACCACTTCCACACCCGTGAGGATCTGCTCACCGCCCTGGGCGAACCGGCGCTGACGGAGATGCGGGCGGCGATCGAGGCGGCCACCGCGCAGCGCACGCCCAGCGCCCGCGCGGAGCGTATGCTCACCGAGTTCGTCGACCTGGCCCTGCGCCACCGCAAGCTGACCTCGATGCTGGCCACCGACCAGGCGATGATCCACCTGTTCCGGACCCAGGGGCACTACGACGAGTTGGTGGGACGCCCGCTCACCCTGCTGGCCGGCTCGGCCCCGGACCCGGCCGGCCGGATCAGCGCGGCAGTGGCACTGGCAGGCATCGCCATCACCGCCGGCCGCGAGCTGACCGACGACCTGGAAGACGACACGGCACGTCGGCACCTGGTCGAGACCGGCCGCCGCATCCTCGGCCTGCGCGCCCCGCGCACTCCCCGCTGAGCCGCCCCACCACGGTCCGTGGGCGGAGTCTCCGACCGGCCGGCGTGTTCAGCGGCCGTGAGCGGCCGTGGCCACCGCCGGGGACAGGCTCCCCACGAGGGTCGGCGGCACCGAACGCCCGATCCTGACCGCCGTCTCCCGCAGGCTGTTGACCAGGACTTCTCCCGTTCCCGCGACCGCCGGGAAGGCGATCGACAGGGCCGCCACCGCCGCACCACCCGCCACGATCGGTACCGCGATGCAGGCAAGCCCCTGCATCGCCTCCTCCCTGTCGGTCGCGAAGCCACGAGTGCGGGTGAGGGCGAGCTCGCGAGCGAAAGCGAGCTGATCAGGAACGTTCCGTCCGGCTCGGGGGCTCGGGATGCCCACTCGGACCCCCACGCCGGTCAGGTCTTCGGCCATCAGAGCCTTCCCGACCGCGGTGCAGTGAGCCGGGAGACTGGCACCGACCACTGCCGGTGTGGGAATCGCCAGATGGGTCCGCAGCTTCTCGATGTAGACGATGTCCGGACCGCGGAGAACGGCCAGGTGCAGGGTCTGCCGGGTCACTCGGTGCAGAGCCTCCATGGCCGGCAGCGCCAGGTTCCGCAGCGCGACCTCGGCGGAAAGCGACCCCACGGCGAACATCCGCAGGCCGATCCGGTAGCCGTCCTCGTACTGCTCGACAGCCCCCATCTCGAGCAGCATCGCCAGCACTCGATGCGTGGTGGACTTCGGCAGTCCACTCCCTCGGGCGATCTGTGCGAAGGACAGGACAGGGCGGTCCGGAGCGAAGGTGCCGAGGACGTCGAACGCCTTCTTCAGCACGGACGGAGCCGCGGTGTCCCGGACGACGTCCACGCGATCAGTCACGTGTCCAGCGCTGTATGACGTCTCCATAGCCTGCTCCCGTCACCGCCATTGGCGACTCTCTAGAATCATCGTTCTAGAGTCCAAGCTAAGCATGCGTTTTCACAGGGTCAACAGTCGGGACATGTTCTCTGCCGCCTGTTCCAGGGAGCGGAACCGCGGGTGGCCGGACATCGTCACGATTCCGCACCGTGGCCGCGAAGTCCGAAACGCACGCAAGACGCTGAGAGCAGGGGATGGCAATGGGCCGCCTGAACGACCGGACAGCCGTGATCACGGGTGGTGGCTCTGGCATGGGCGCCGCCGTCGTCGACAGATTCGTCGAGGAGGGCGCAAGAGTCGTGGTCCTGGACCGCTCCAAGGACAAGCTGGACGGCATCAAGGCCGTCCACGGCGACGCGGTACGCACCGTGCTCGGCAGCGTGACCGACTACGAGGACAACGCACAAGCCTGCTCGATCGCCCAGCAGGAGTTCGGCGGTCTTGACGTCTTCGTCGGCAACGCCGGGCTCTGGGACTTCTCACGTTCGCTGCTCGACACCTCACCGGAACACCTGAGCGCCGGCTTCGACGAACTGTTCGCGGTCAACGTCAAGGGCTACCTTCTGGGAGCGAAGGCCTCCGTGGCAGCCCTCCGGGCGTCCCGGGGATGCATGGTCTTCACGCTCTCGAACGCCGCGCTCTACCCCGGAGGGGGCGGAGTGCTGTACACCGCGGCGAAGCACGCCGGGCTGGGACTGGTGCGCCAGCTGGCCTACGAACTGGCTCCCGAGATCCGGGTCAACGCGGTCGCACCCGGTGGGATGGCCACCGACCTCCGTGGTCCGGCCGCCATGGACCTCTCCGACGAGTCGATCACCACGGCTGTGCCGATCACCCGGATCGTCAGGGACAACTCGGCACTCGAGATCGAGCCGGTGCCCGCGGACTACGCGGAGGCCTACGTCCTGCTGGCTTCCGCACGAGAATCCCGTACCGCCACCGGATCGATCATCGACCTGTCCGGCTTCGGCACACCGCGCCGTCCTCGCTGAGCCGGGCACCTGCGCACGACGAACGGCGCGGGACCCTTTCAGCGATCATGGCCGCGACGGCGCGCCGGCTCAGCCGGCGCGCCGCGCGCCCTCAGCGGCATCGGCGATGGACAGCAGGATCAGGTGGTGCACCCGACGCATCGCCCGCTCGGCCCCCTCGATGTCGCCTTGGAGCAGGCTTCCCCTGGTCAGCACCATGGTGAGGTCCGCCAACTCGATGGCCAGCCCTGCGGGATCCGGCACACCGGAGTCGCGGGCAGCGGGCTCCACCACGCTGACGATCTCCCGCACGGTGTAGTCCGTGACCTCGCGGAGCACCATCCGGATGGCCTCCTCCTCGTGGCTCTCCAACTGGAAGGCGGGTTCGAGCCGGAAGAAGGCCGAGTTGGCGGCGATGGCTTTGGCGGCGGCCTCGAAGAACTGGCAGAGCCGTTCGGCCGGGCCGCCCTCGAGGTCCGCCGCCCGTGGCATCCGGGCGAAGAAGGCCCGCGCGCCGCGCTGCATGACGGCCAGCGCCACACCGGCTTTGTTGCCGAAATGCCAGTACACGGAACCCGTCGGCAGTCCTGAGACCTTGCACACCGCGGCGATCGATGTGCCCCTGTAGCCGCGCGTGGCAAACAGCCCTTCCGCGGCGTCCAGGATCAGATCCCGGGATTTCGCGGCGTCTCGCCCTTCCATCTTGCTCACCGTCTGACGATATCTGACGGGGTGACCGGGCCAGGAGACCGTCCGCGGGAACCCTCGCCACCGGCCCCGCCACCGTATCCGGACAGCGGTCGATCCCCGTGTCCAGGCGTTCCGGCGACCGGAACGAAGGCTGGTCCCCATCCGCCCTCCCAGGCACCGTTCGGACCACGACACCCCGCACCACACCGATCGGAAGCACCGCCGGCTCCGCGCCGGCAACCGACCGGACGCAGGCCAAGGAAGGAGTGCCATGGCTGTTGATCTGACACAGCTCATCGACTCGGCACGAGGCGAGATCGATCCGACCATCTACACCGACGAGGACCTGTACCAGCTCGAACTGGAGCGGATCTTCGCTCGTAGCTGGCTGTTCCTCGCTCATGAGTCCCAGCTGGCCAAGCCGGGATCGTTCGTCCAGACGTACATGGGCGAGGACCCCGTGCTCGTGGTGCGGCAGCGTGACGGGTCGATCAAGGCCTTCCTCAACCAGTGCCGACACCGCGGGATGCGGATCTGCCGGGCCGACTCCGGGACGGCGAAGGCGTTCACCTGTACGTATCACGGGTGGAGCTACGACATCGCCGGCAACCTGGTGAGCGTCCCGCAACTGGAGCGGGGATACAAGAACGAGATGGACAAGGCGGCCTGGGGACCGACGCAGGTCCCTCGGCTGGCCGCCTACAAGGGGTTCGTCTTCGGCAACTGGGACCCCGAGGCACCGAGCTTCGAGGACTACCTCGGCGACTACGCCTGGTACTTCGACGCCTACGTCGACAAGTACGAAGGCGGTCTGGAAGTCGTCGGCGGGATGCACCGCTGGGTGGTCCCGTGCAACTGGAAGTTCGGCGCGGAGCAGTTCGCCAGCGACATGTACCACATCGCGATCTCGCATTCGTCGGGGTTCTCCGTCCTCGCTCCCGAGGGTGCCGAGGCCGAGTTCATCGAGATGGCGAGCGGCGGTCCGGGGCGCCAGTTCAGTTCACCGCTCGGGCACGGCACCGGCTTCTGGACGGCCCCCACCCCGGACTTCGCGGGACCCGTCGCGGACGCCTGGCTGGCGACCCAGCGGGAGAGCATCGTCGCCCGGGTCGGTGAGGCACGCTCGACGTTCCAGGGCCACAACACGGTCTTCCCGAACTTCTCCTTCCTGACGCCCTACAACACCATGCGCGTGTGGCATCCCCGCGGGCCGGGGGAGATCGAGGTGTGGGGCTGGGCACTGGTTCCCGCGGCCGCGCCGCCCGAGGTCAAACGGGCCATGCAGGTGATCACCTCCCGGAGCTTCAGCCCGGCCGGCCTTTTCGAGCCGGACGACAGCGAGAACTGGACGGAGATCCAGCGGGTCCTCCGCGGCCACAAGGCCCGGGACACGAAGTTCAACATGCGGATGGGGCTGGGGTACTCCGACCAGGACGCCGGCGGGTTGCCCGGATCGACCGCGGACGTGTACAGCGAGGCAGCCGCCCGCGGCATGTACCAGCGGTGGGCCGACATGCTGACCGCCGCCACCTGGGACGAGCTCGACAAGCTGACCCAGGCCCGCACCGCGGCCCCGGAAGGAGCCCTCTCATGACCGGTATCCTCCGAGCGTCGACCAGCGTCAGCACACAACTCCAGCACGAGATCGAGCAGTTCCTCTACGCGGAGGCGGCGCTGCTGGACGCCCACGACGTGGACGAATGGTTCACGCTGATGGCCCCGGACATCCACTACCACATGCCGGTGCGGAGCAACCGGCAGCATCGCGAGCTGGCGCAAGAGGTGTCGGTGGTCGGGGAACTCGCCCACTTCGACGAGACGTACGACGAGATCTACCAGCGCGTCCGACGGCTCCGGCTGGGCACCGCCTGGGCCGAGGACCCGCCGAGCCGGACCCGTCGCCTGATCACCAACGTCCGGGTACGGCCGACCGAGGACGAGGACAAGGACGAATACCACGTCGAGTCCAACTTCCTCGTGTACCGAACGCGGTTGGAGCGCGACCAGGACCTGTTCGCGGGAAAGCGGTCGGATCTCCTCCGGCCGACGGACAACGGCCTGGGCTGGCAGATCGCCCGTCGCACGATCCTGCTCGACCAGAGCACCGTCCTGGGCAAGAACATCAGCATCTTCCTCTGACATCGTCCCCGGTGGCGCACTCGCACGTCGCCGCCGGGGCCACGACACCTTTTGACAGCCAGATCGCAAGGAGGTCGCGGTGACCTGGATCCGCGCCTGCACCGTCCAGCAGATCCCCGAGGACGAGGGATTCCGGCTGGCCACCACACCGCCGATCGCGGTCTTCAGGGCGGCGGGCGAGTTCTTCGCCACCGGCGACACCTGTACGCACGACGAGTTCTCCCTGGCCGAGGGGTACCTCGACGGCGACGTGGTCGAGTGCCCGTTGCACATGGCCAGGTTCTGCCTGCGCACGGGAAAGGTGCTCGCGCCGCCCGCGGTCGTCCCGCTGGAGACCTATCCGGTCCGCCTGGACGGGGACGACCTGTACATCGACGTCCCTGAGCACAGCGGCGACCGCTGACATGTCCGGACGCCCCGCCCGGCGTCGAGGAGAGGATGACCATGAAGATCACATCGCTTGGGTACCTGCGGGTGGAGTCCCCCGATGCCAAGGAGTGGGCCACGTTCGGCCCGGAGGTGCTCGGCCTCGCCGTCTCGGAGGACCTGGCCGGACGGCCGGACACCGTGACGCTCACCAACGACGACCGGCCGGGCCGGCTCCAGGTCATCGAAGGGCCACGCAACCGGGTGCAGTGTGTCGGGTGGGAGCTGCCCACCGCCGGGGACCTGGAGGACGCGGTGGCCTCGCTCGAGCGGGCCGGGGTGGCCGTGGAGCGGGGCACCGAGGAGGAGTGCCGGGCGGCGCGGGTCCGCAGGCTGGTGCGCTTCACCGACCCCGCGGGCTTCACACACGAGTTGTTCTACGGCCAACTGGTGGTGCCGGGTTCGTTCCGGCCCGGCCGCGGCACGACCGGGTTCGTCACCCGCGGTCAGGGGCTGGGCCACATCGTGCTCGTCGTTCCCGACCTCGCCGAGTCCCTCGACTTCTTCTGTACGGTGCTGGGTTTCCGGGTGAGCGACGAGATCGACTTCGCCGGCAACACGCTCGTCTTCCTGCACGTCAACCCCCGGCACCACAGTCTGGCGATCATGGGTGTCCCGGGCATGCGCGGCATGCATCACCTGATGCTGCAGGTGGACGACGTCGATGACGTGGGCATGGCCCACGACCTCTGCCTGGACCGGGACATCCCGCTGGCGATGACCCTCGGCCGGCACACGAACGACCGGATGCTCAGCTTCTACGTCCGCACCCCCAGCGGCTTCGAGATCGAATACGGCTGGGGAGCCGAGACCGTCGACGATTCCGACGAGTGGGTGGTGACCCACATGCAGAGCACGAGCATCTGGGGGCACCGGCCCGGCAACGCTCCCGCACCGGCATGCATGGAGCCGGTGGAGCCGGCTGCCTCCTGACACCCCGCTCCCGTCACACCCCCGCCGCCGTCCGGAACGACCCGGAATGACGCGGAAAGAAAAGAAAGAGGAAAGCGAGATCATGTATTCCCCCCCTGGCACGTTGATCAAGACGGGCGAGTTCCAGACCCACTACATCGAGCAGGGCACCGGCGAGCCGGTGATCCTGGTCCACGGCGGTGGCGCCGGTGCCGACGGCACGTCCAACTGGACCAACTGCCTGCCCTTCTTCGCGCGGAGCAAGCGGGCGATCGCGGTCGACATGGTCGGATTCGGACACTCGGACGCGCCCGACCCGGCCGAGTTCACCTACAGCCAGGACGCGCGCACCACGCAGCTCATCGACTTCATCGAGGCGCTCGGGCTGGAGAAGGTCAGCCTGGTGGGCAACTCCATGGGCGGAGCCACCTCCCTGGGCGTCGCCATGCGCCGTCCCGACCTGGTCGAGAACCTCGTCCTGATGGGCAGCGCGGGCATGCCGGGCCCCACGAGCCCGGCGCTGGCACCGCTCGTCGAGTACGACTTCACGGTCGAGGGCATGCGCCGGATCATCGCCGCGCTGGCCAACCCCCACTTCACCGCCACCGAGGACCAGGTCCGGTACCGCCACGAGCTCTCCGCGCGACCGGCGACCAGGGCGGCCTACACGGCCATGATGGTCTGGGTGCGTGAGCACTCGCTGGCCTACACGACCGAGCAGATCGCGCAGGTCAAGACCCGCACACTGGTGGTGCACGGCAAGGACGACCTGGTCGTGCCCGTCACCCAGGCGTACGAGTTCCTGGATCTGCTGGAGAACTCGTCCGGGTACGTGATCCCGAACTGCCGTCACTGGGCGATGATCGAGTACCCGGAGCTCTTCTCCGCCGTCACCCTGGCTTTCCTCGACGGTTATCGCGGGACCACCGCGAGCTCCGACACGACAGGAAGGTAGGCGGACGTGCCCGGGACCCACACACGGGTCGTGGTGGTCGGCGCCTCGCTGGCCGGAGTGCACACCGTGCGAGCGTTGCGCGCTCGTGAGTACGCCGGCGAGATCGTCCTCGTCGGTGCCGAGCCCGGTGCCGCCGACGGGGTCGCCGTCGACCGCCCCGCCCTGTCCAAGGAGTTCCTCACCGACACGGAACCGTCGGCCGTGCCGGTGCTCTCCCCCGGTGACCTGGCGGACCTCGACGCGCGGCTCGTACGGGGGCGGGCCGTCGACCTGGACCTCCGGACCCGGCACGTCGTCCTGCACGAGGGGCGACGCCTGGAGTACTCCGCGCTGGTCGTGGCCACCGGCTCCACGCCGCGGACGCTGCCGGGGGTGGAGACCCTGCGGGGCGTCCACACCCTGCGGACCCTGGCGGATGCGACGGACATCCGGGCGGCGTGTACGCCGGGCACCCGGGTCGTCGTGATCGGAGGCGGGTTCATCGGGGCCGAGACCGCGTGGGCGGCCCGGGCACGGGGATGCTCGGTGACCGTCGTCGAGATGCTTCCGGCGATGCTGCTGCGTGGCGTCGGGCCGCTGCTGGGCGAGGCGTTCACGCGCCGGTACGCAGCCGCCGGGATCGACCTGCGCATGAACACGGGCGTCGCTGGCATCGAGGGCCGCGACCGGGCCGAGGGGGTTCGGCTGACCGATGGTTCCCGCCTTCCGGCCGACGTCGTCGTCCTCGGGCTCGGGACCCGCCCGGAGACCTCGTGGCTGGACAGCTCGGGCCTGGACCTGCGCGACGGTGTGGTCTGCGACGAACGCCTGGCGGCTCGCGGCGCCCAGGACGTGTTCGCCGTCGGTGACGTCGTCCGCTGGCGGAACCCGCGGTACGGCGAGGACACCCGGGTCGAGCACTACACCAACGCGGTGGAGACCGCCGGCGTGGTGGCCGCCAACCTCACCGGCGGGGATCAGCGGCACGATGCCCTGCCCTATGTGTGGAGCGACCAACTGGACTCACGTCTCCAGGTATTCGGCCGGATCCGGCCCCAGGACGACCTGCACGTCGTCCAGGGCGACCTCGGCGGATCGTTCGTCGCCATCTCCGGCGGGGACGGCGTACTGCAGGGGGCCGTGGGGTTCGGCGCCGTCCGGCAGCTGATGCCGTATCGGAGGATGCTGGCTTCGGGCACGAGCTGGGACGAGGCCCGGGGCATGGCGGACGGGACTCCTGCCGACGCGCAAGCCCACCCCCTGGTCCGTCCACGCCCATGACGCCCCGACCAGTGACGCGTGGACGTCGAACGACAAGCCGAGGCTCGTAGGCGTCGAGCTTGGTCGTCGCCTCGTGCGGGACCTGCCCCGTCCTCAGGGATGGAGGGTGGCGCTGGCCACGACCGAGCGGTCGGTGGCGACCAGGTGCACCTTGGTCACGGGCGGCGAGCCGGCGGGGTAGGGAGTGACCCATTGGGTGTAGCCGGCAACCAGCGGGAAGGTGCCGATGGTGGTGGTGGATCCGTCCGCCCGTTCGATCCGGCAGGTGACTGTGCCGTGAAGGGCCGCCCGGGCGCGTGGCGGGAGGTCGTCGGCGTCCACCGACATGTACAGCCAGTGCGGCCGGCCCGTGTAGGCGAAGACGCGTCCGACGTCCTGACTGTGGGAGGTGAGGTCCGCGCTGAGCAGTCGATCGGGCCGGGTGGGGCCGGCGCCGGGCGGTGAGGCCGCGGAGGTGACGCCGATCGCCCATCCGCCCACGGCCAGCGCCGCGGCTGCCACGGCGGTCGCGACGCCGAGGGCGAACCGTTGGCGCAGTGTCCGGCGACGGCGGCGGGGCGGCAGGCCGATGCGCTGGAGCACGCGGGTCTCGAACCCCAGGGGCGGCTCGCGTTCGGGAATCAGGTGGAGCAGTTCGTCGGCCGTGCGCGCCAGCTCCCGGACGTTCTCCCGGCAGGCGGGACAGCGTTGCAGGTGGGCCAGGGCCGCGGCGCGCTCCTGGGCGGGCAGTACTCCCAGTGCCACTTCGGCGGCGATGTCCCGCAGTCGTCGGCACGCGAACGCGTCGTCGCCGGTCATGATGTCGTGTCCTGCCTGTGCGTCAGGGCCTCGCGGAGCTTGGCCAGCGCCGTCCTGATCCGGGTCTTGGCGGTGCCGAGGGGCACCTGTTCCAGGTCCGCCACCTGCTTCGCGGTCATCCCGTAGACGCCGGCCATGACGATGGCGCGGGCCTGGCCCGGCGGCAGCTCCCCGATGGCCCGCCGCAACTCGGCCGAGTCCTCGTCGGCCACTGCCAGCCGTTCGGGGGTGTCGGTGGTCGCTTCCAGCAGCGGTGCCATCCGGGTGGGGTCCACGGGGACGGCTCTGCGGGAGCGCATGGCGTCGATCGCCAGGTTGTGGGCGATGGCCGTCAACCAGGTGCGGACCGATCCGCGGCGTGAGTCGTAGACCTGGGCGTGGCGCCAGGCCTGTTCGAAGGTCTGCTGTGCCACGTCCTCCGCGAGCTGGGCGTCGCCGGTGACCGTCATGGCCACCCCGAAGACCTTGTGCTGGAACCGGCGGACGAACGCCACCGCGAACTCGGGGTCGTCGGTCGTCAGGCCCGCCAGCAGCGCGTCGTCGGGCATCCGCTCCAGAGAAAGCCCCAAATGGTGCATATCACTAATACGTAGCATTCTCTCGGAGGGATTGTCCGGGGGCCGGCTCGGATGCCGGTGGGGCCAGTGGGATCGGTGGGGTCGGTGGTTCCACGTCTTTGCGGTGGGAGGGCAGCAGCGCGTCGAACGCCGCGGCGAGGGAGCCGACCCCCGGCCGGTCGGCGGGGTCCGGTTCCAGGCACGCATCGATCGCGGTGGCGAGCGCACTCGGCAGCCGGCGCCGGCTGCCCACGGGGGCGGCCCGGCCCTCCAGCTGCGGATACCGGCGCTGTCGGCCGTAGGTGTCGCTGAGGCTCGCGGAAGCCGACGGGGCGCCTCGGTCACCGGCCGGCTCTCCGTCCATCGTGGTGGAGGTGGCCTCGGGGAACGGCAGGTCACCGGTGGCGGCCTCGTACAGGGTGATACCCACCCCCCACACATCCGCGGCGGCGGACAGGGTGGCGCCGCGCGCCTGCTCGGGGGCGAGATAGCAGGGGGTGCCGATGCCGGCGGGCGCGGGCCCCGGCGAGCGGGCGACGCTGAGGTCGAGGAGTTTGGCGCGCCGGCAGTCGATGATCACGTTCGAGGGCTTCACGTCCAGGTGCAGCAGGTTCCGGCCGTGCAGGTAGTGCAGTGCAGAGCACAGGTGCAGGCCCAGGAATGCCACGTCATTGGCGGCGAGCCGGTGCCGCAGACGGCCGATGAGGTGGGTGACGGTCTCGCCGGTCAGTGTCTCCAGGACGACGAGGGGCTCGGGCATCTCGACGGTCTCGTAGCCGCGGACCAGATGCGGGTGGCTGAACGCCTGCAGCCAGCGGCCCTCGCGCAGAAGCTGTTCGCGGAGCCGAGGTTCGTGCCGGCGGTCCGGACGCAGCGTCTTCACCAGGCAGCGGCAGTCCCGGTCGTAGCTCCAGGCGTCGTAGACGTCGAGCCATCCGGTCCTGGTCAGGTGGGCCAGGACCTCGTAGCCGGCGACCGGCCTCGCCCCCGGCCGCAGGGGCGGGGCCGGCGGGGCGGTCCGGTGCCGGGGGACCGCGCGCGGCGAGGGCAGGTTCGGGCGGCTCATGGGAAGGCCTCGATCATGGGAGCCGTGGCAGCGGGGTCCGCGGGGGCGTGGAACCGGTGCAGCCGGGCATAGGTCCTGCCCCTCAGCAGCAGGTCGTGGTGGGTTCCCTGCTCGACGACCCGGCCGTGGTCCAGCACCAGGATCCGGGTGGCGTCGCGGACGGTGAGCAGGTTGTGGGAGATGACGATCGTGGTGCGTCCGGCCATCAGCCGGCGCAGTGGCTCCATGACACGTCGGCCCGACTCGGCGTCCAGGCCGGTGGTCGGCTCGTCCAGGATCAGCACGGGCGCGTCACGGATCATGGCCCGGGCGATCGCCAGGCGCTGGCGCTGACCTCCGGACAGCAGCCTGCCGCGCTGGCCCACGACGGTGTCATAGCCCTCCGGCAGAGCGGTGACGAAGCCGTGCGCGTCCGCGGCGCGGGCCGCCGCGACGACCTCCCCCTCACTGGCGTCCGGGCGGCCGTAGAGGATGTTCTCGCGCACGGTGGCGTGCAGGACGAGCGTCTCCTGGAGCACCACGGCCACACTGTCGCGGACGTCGGCGAGCCGCAGGGTCCTCAGGTCCGCTCCGTCGAGGCGGACGACGCCGTGCTCGGGGTCGTAGAAACGCAGCAGGAGCTTGGCGACGGTGGACTTCCCCGCGCCACTGGCCCCGACCAGCGCCAGAGTCTGCCCGGGCTCCACCCGCAACGACACATCGCACAACGCGGGCCGGTCGGTCCCCGGATAGGTGAAGCCCACACCGTCGAACTCCACCTGCCCGCGAGCACGCCCGAGCCGGACGGGAGCGGGTACCTCGCTCACCTGCGGACGCTGGTCGAGCAGCTCGACGATCCGCTCCGCGGCGGCGGAAGCTCCGTAGAAGGTGCTGGTCAGGTGGGACATCCCCCGGATCGGGCTGTAGAGCTTGCCCAGCAGGGCGAGGAAGACCAGCAGCTCGCCCAGGGTGAGACGGCCGCGGGCCAGCTGCCAGGTGCCCAGGCCCATCACCAGCAGGGCCCCACTCAGCTCGATGAGGTCGACCAGCGGCGCGAAGACGGCACGGATCCTCGTCGAGGCCATGGTGGCGCGGTACCGTCCGAGAATCTCGCGCTGGAACCTGCCCTGCTCCCACTCCTGGCGGTTGTACGCCTGTACCAGGGCGATGTTGCCCAGCACCTCCTCGGCGACCGCGCTGACGGAACCGCTGCGCCGACGGCGCTCCCGGGAGGCGGCCTTCACCAGCCGGGAGAAGTAGCGGGCCGCGCACCAGAAGAGCGGCACGATGACGAGGGCGAACAGCGTCAGGTCCCAGCTCAGGTAGAAGAGCATGCCCAGGAAGATGCCCAGCCGCATCACGTACCACAGCGCCTGGGCCACGCCCGAGAGCAGGAACGTCTCGACCGCGTCGACGTCACCGGTGACCCGGGCCAGCACATCGCCGAGCCGGCGCCGTTCGAAGAAGCCGAGGGAGAGGCGCTGCGCGTGCCGGAAGACATCCGCCCGCAGCGCGAGCAGGAATCGCTCACCGACCCAGGTGGAGGTCACGTCGTCGGCGAACGACACGATGCCCGCAGCGAGGCTGAGCCCGACGTACGCCAGGGCGATCGGCAGGAACGGGCTGAGATCGCGGTGGACGAGCACCTCGTCCACCACCACCTTGAACAGCCATATCTCGGCCGCGTCGATGGCGGGGCCGACGACGCAGAACGCCACGAGCGGCAGCAGCCACCTCCGCCCGCCGCGTGTGTAGGGCCAGAACCGCCGGAAGATCTGCCGTACCGGGAGGGCCGGCGCGGCAGCGACGACCTGTTCGCCTTCCGGCTCCGCGACAGTGAGCAGCCGCCGCAGCCCGGTGGCCGGGGCGGCGCTGCGGACGGCGTGACGGCGTAGGTTCACGGAACCGCGGCTCACCGGACGTCGTCCCCCGACGGCCGGGAGAACTGGCCTACCGGCCGCCGAGGGGTACCGACGTCACTTGTGCGTGCCGGTGCTGGAGGTACGGCGACGGTGCTTGCGGTGGTGGGACGTCCTCCCCTTCGAGGTGGTCGTGGTCTTCCTGCCTTTGGAGTGCCTCTTGGCGGGCACCAGGTGGCTGAAGAGCGACATGATCTTTCCTTTCATCTTGCTCGGTTCACTAGGACATACGTGCGACCTCCTTCACGGGATGGCGATTCGGCAAGATTTTCCGGGGCGGGCCGGCCGTCCGGGCGACGCGATTGGTGTTACGGATGCGTTCCGAACTCTTGACGGCGGCCTTATGACTGCGTAGACATGACTGCGTAGCCAGACGCTGACGGTTCTAATATCGTCTGGTTCGAACATCCGGCCACCGGGAGACGCCCATGACGCGAGGAACAGCACGGAGCGGGAACACCGCGGCTCCGCGCAGCGTGGACGTGGCCCGCCTGGCCGGGGTCTCGCAGAAGACGGTGTCGAGGGTCTTCAACGACGAGCAGTACGTCTCCGCCGAGGTGCGGCGGCGCGTCCTCGAAGCCGCCGAAGAGCTCGGCTACCGACGCAACAACGCCGCCCGGGCACTGGCCTCCGGACGCACCCGCTCCATCGGTGTGGTGACACTGGGCACGGCCCTGTACGGCCCCGCCACCCTGCTCATGGGTGTCGAACGGGTCGTCCGGGACACGGGCTACGCGCTGCGCGTGGTCAACACGATGGAAGGCGACCCTGCGGGCGTGGCCGGTGCCGTGGACTCGCTCCTCGATCAGGGCGTGGACGGCATCGTCATCTCCGAACCGATCGACGAAGCAGGGGCCGAAGGAGACGCTTCCCTCCGCATCGACGTTCCGGTCCTCGTCCTCGGCGCGCCCTCCTCCGTCACCGCGCCCACCGTGCTGACCGCGGGGCGCGGTGCCGACCTCATGGCCCACACCGCCACCGAGCACCTGCTGAATCTCGGCCATCGGACGGTCCATCACCTGGCCGGTCCACAACGGTGGTACGCCGCCCGCGACCGCCTCGAGGGATGGCGGGCGACACTGACCGCCCACGGCCGGGCCGTACCGCCGGCCGTCGAGGGCGACTGGTCGGCCGCGTCCGGGTACCGGGCAGGACGCGCACTGGCCGAAGACGGTGACGTCACCGCGGTGTTCGCCGCCAACGACGACATGGCGATCGGCCTGATCCGCGCGCTGACGGAGGCCGGACGGCGCGTGCCCGACGACGTCAGCGTCGTCGGCTTCGACGACATTCCGGTCGCCGCCTATGTGACCCCTCCGCTGACCACGGTGCGGCAGCCGTTCGACGCCGTGGCGCAGGAGGGACTCAAGCGTCTGGTGCACGCCATCGAGAATCCGGACGCCGATCCCTTAACGCCGAGCGATCCACCGATCGACCTCATCATCCGCACCTCGACCGCGCCACCGCCGAGCCGGACAACCCTGGCTCGTGGCCGGCGTACCGCCCCGCGTTCCCTTGGGAGTGCGGAGAATCCTCCACTCCCGAACGGAGACCCGTCCACCCACCACTGACCCCCACCGGTCGAACCGGACGACCCCGAGCCCAGGGCGGGCGCGTGACTCCAGGACGAGCCGCTTCCTCCGGTCACGCCCCGCTCCTGCGGACGCCCTCGCCGCACGATCGCCGCGGCGCCGTTCCTGAACCCAGCAGGCGCTGAGCCGGTTTCCACACCGTCTGCCTCCGGTTCGTCTTCTTCCTCCTCGGCCGCGACCGCCACCCCCGCACACGGAAAGCTCCCGGCCCCGGTCCACGAGGGCACGCACCCGGCCCCGCCGGTGTCCGGGCCTCGGCCGGCGCGTGCGCGCCTCCCTCTCCTCCACCACACCTCCGTACGCCCTTGTCAGGCGTGCCGTCATCTTCGCCACCGGCGGGAGTTCACCATGCGCAGAAACACGTCCACACCCATGTCCGACCGCTCCTCGATGAGCCGTCGGCTGTTCCTCACCGCGACGGGTGCCGTCTCGCTCGGCATCACCCTCACCGCCTGCGGCGGCGACTCCGGCGGCACGTCCGCGTCCGCCAAGCCGGTCGGCCAGGCCGACATCGACAAGGCGATGAAGACGCCGACCGAGCTGACGTTCTGGACCTGGGTCCCGAACATCGACAAGGAGGTCGCCCTCTTCGAGGCGAAGTACCCGGCCATCAAGGTCAAGGTCGTCAACGCCGGCCAGGGCACTCCGCAGTACACCAAGCTGCGAACGGCACTCAAAGCCGGCAGCGGCGCCCCGGACATGGTGCAGATCGAGTACCAGGCCATCCCCACCTTCACCATCACGGACAGCCTCCTCGACCTGCGGCCGTACGGCGCCTCCGCGCTCAAGGAACGGTTCGTGGACTGGACTTGGCAGCAGGTCAGCGGCAGCAAGGGCGAAGTGTGGGCGATCCCCCAGGACACCGGCCCGCTCGGCATGCTGTACCGCAAGGACATCTTCGACAAGCACGGCATCCAGGTCCCCACGACCTGGGACGAGTTCGCCGCCGCGGCCCGCAGGCTCCACAAGGCCGACCCCGACATCTACCTGACCAATCTCGCGTCCGGCCAGGTCGCCGCCTGGCACGGCCTGCTGTGGCAGGCGGGCGCCAAGCCGTACGTGCTGTCCGGCAAGAGCGACATCACCATCGCCGTCGACGACGCCGTTTCCAGGAAGCTCGGCGCGTACTGGGGCGGCCTGGCCCAGGAAGGAGTCATCAGCACCGACCCGGACTTCACCGACGGCTGGTACGCCGGGTTCAACAAGGGCAAGTACGCCACCTGGATCACGGCGGCCTGGGGACCGGCCTTCCTCTCCGGCTCCGCCAAGGCCACCACCGGCAAGTGGCGAGCCGCCCCCCTCCCGCAGTGGGACGCGGCCAAGCCCAGCTCGGGCAACTGGGGCGGCTCGACCACCGCGGTCATCCGCTCGACCAAGAACCCCGTCGCGGCGGCGATGTTCGCGCAGTTCCTCAACAGCGATCCGGCCAGCGCGAAGATGTTCGCGACCGAGCAGTTCTTCTTCCCGGCGACCAAGTCCCTGCTCGCGGACGCCACGTTCACCGGGGACGCGCCCGCCTTCTACGGCGGCCAGAAGGTCAACCAGGTCTTCGCCGACATCAGCTCCACGGTCAACTCCTCCTTCCAGTGGCCCCCGTTCCTCGACCAGGCGGCGACCGACTGGACCGAGACCGTCGGCAAGTCCCTCGCCGACAAGACCGACACCGTCCGCGCGCTCGGCACCTGGCAGTCGCGGCTCACCACGTACGCCAAGAGCCAGGGCTTCACCGTCGAGACGCCGTAACGGCCCGTCAAGTCCCGTGCGGTGCATGGGCGCCCCTCCCCCACTGACACAGTCCCATCCCGCAGAAAGGCCCGATGATGACTGCCACAACCGCGGCCTCCCCCAAGGGCAGGAGACGAGACGGGCCGACGCGCCTCGGGCGCGGCAAGAGCCGTCAACGGGCGGCGGGACCGCTGTTCGTCGCCCCCTTCATGGTGCTGTTCCTGCTGCTCTTCCTCGCCCCGCTCGGCTACGCCGCCTACCTCAGCCTGTTCCAGGAACGCCTCATCGGCGGCACGGCGTTCGTCGGTCTCGACAACTACGCCCAGGCCCTGAGCGATCCGCAGTTCCTGCACGGCATCGGACGCGTGGCGCTGTTCTTCGTGATCCAGGTCCCGGTGATGCTGCTGCTGGCGCTGGTGTTCGCCCTGGCCCTCGACAGCGGGCTGCTCCGGCTCGCCCGTGTCATCCGGCTGGGCATCTTCGTCCCGTACGCCGTCCCCAGCGTGGTCGCCGCGCTCATGTGGGGCTATCTGTACGGGCCGGACTTCGGCCCGTTCGCCCAGCTCAGCCGCGATCTCGGTCTGCCCGTCCCGGACTTCCTCGGTGACGGCTGGATGCTCGGCAGCCTGGCGAACATCGTGACCTGGGAGTTCGTCGGCTACAACATGATCATCCTGTACGCCGCCCTGCGCACGATTCCCGAGGAGCTGTACGAGGCGGCCGCGGTGGACGGGGCCGGAGCCTGGCGGACCGCCTGGTCGATCAAGCTGCCGGCCCTGCGCCCCGCGCTGATGCTCACCCTGCTGTTCTCGGTGATCGGCAGCTTCCAGTTGTTCAACGAGCCGAAACTGCTGATGACCATCGCCCCGGACGTGATCAGCAGTTCGTACACCGCCAACCTCTACGCCTACACGCTCGCCTTCACCGGACAGCAGGTCAACTACGCGGCCACGGTGTCCTTCCTCCTCGGCCTCGTCATCGTGATCGCCTCCTACGCCGTCCTGCTCACCGCGAACCGCAGGAGGACCCCGTGACGACCACGACCCCCACGGCCACGATCACCGAACCGGTGCGGCCGGCCTCCGCCGCTCCCCCGGGACGCCGTCGACGCGGGACCCGGCACAGCACCCCGCTGACGATCGCCATGCTGGCCGCCCTGGCGTACTTCCTGCTCCCCCTGTTCTGGCTGCTGATCGCCTCGACCAAGAGCACCCAGGACCTGTTCGGCAGCTTCGGCCTGTGGTTCTCACACGCCCCGCAGTTGCTGACGAACGTCAAGGAGACGTTCGCCCAGGACGACGGGGTCTTCGTGCACTGGCTGCTCAACACGGTCATGTACGCGGGCGTCAGCGCGGTCGGGGCCGCGCTGCTCGCGGCCGCCGGCGGGTACGGATTCGCGAAGTTCCGCTTCCGCGGCGACCGGGCCGCCTTCAACCTGGTGCTCGGCGCCGTCATGGTCCCGGCCACCGCGCTGGCGATCCCGACCTATCTGCTCTTTGCCAAGGCGGGCCTGGTCAACACCCCCTGGGCGGTCATCCTGCCCTCCCTGGTCAACCCCTTCGGCCTCTATCTCATGCGTGTCTACGCCCAGGACGCCGTCCCGGACAGCATCCTTGAGGCCGCTCGCATCGACGGCGCCGGGGAAGCGCGGATCTTCGGCACGATCGTGCTGCGGCTCCTCGCGCCGGGCCTGGTCACCGTGCTGCTGTTCACGCTCGTGGCGACCTGGAACAACTACTTCCTGCCTCTGATCATGCTCAATGACCCGAATCTGTACCCCGTCACGGTCGGCCTCTCCTCCTGGGCCGCGCAGGCACAGAACGGCGGGGCCGGCGCCGGCAGCGACATGCTCGCGCTCGTCGTGACCGGCTCCCTCATCTCGGTCCTCCCCCTCGTTGTGGCCTTCCTCCTGCTGCAGCGCTACTGGCAGAGCGGCCTCGCCGCCGGCGGCGTCAAGCAGTAGGGCACGCAGCCCTCGTACCACTCCCTGTTTCCTCGGAGGTTCACCTCATGGCGGCTCTGCCTGCCCGCGTCCTGTTCGGCGCCGCGTACTACCACGAGTACCAGCCTTACGAACGGCCTGACGAACGACTCAAGACCGACCTCGATCTGATGGCCGACGCGCATGTCACCGTCATCCGGGTCGGCGAGTCGGTGTGGTCCACCTGGGAACCCGAGAACGGCCGCTTCGACCTCGACTGGCTCCAGCCCGTCCTGGACGGCGCCCACGAACGCGGCATCTCCGTCGTCCTCGGCACCCCGACCTACGCCGTCCCGCCGTGGCTGGCCCGCCAGTACCCGGAGATCACCGGCGAGCGGGGAACCGGTGAGCGCATCGGCTGGGGCGCCCGCCAGGAGGTCGACTTCACCCACCCCGCGTTCAAGTTCCACGCCGAGCGGATCATCCGCAAGGTCGTCGCCCGGTACGCCGACCACCCCGCGGTCATCGGCTACCAGGTCGACAACGAACCGGGCCTGGAGCTCTTCCACAACCACGGCGTCTTCCAGCGCTTCGTGGACCACCTGCGCGAGACGTACGGCGACGTCGAGACCCTCAACCGCGAGTGGGGCCTCGTCTACTGGTCGCACCGCCTCTCCACCTGGGCCGATCTGTGGACCCCGGACGGCAACGCACAACCGCAGTACGACGTCGCCTGGCGGGCGTTCCAGGCGGACCAGTGCACCGAGTTCATCGGCTGGCAGGCCGACATCGTGCGCGAGTACGCCCGCCCCGAGCAGTTCGTCACCACCTGCATCTCCTACAAGCGGCCGGCGGTCGAGGACGACGAGCTGACCGACCGCCTCGACATCGCCTCCGGCAACCCGTACTACGGCATGCAGGACGATCTGCTACTGCCCGACACCACGCCCGACGGCCACGAGCAGATCTGGAAGACCACCGGTGTCTGGGCGCTGTACCAGACCGCCGACTGGATGTTCTCCTCGCGCCAGGAGCCGTTCCTCGTCACCGAGACCAACGCAGGCTCCATCGGCATGCCGTGGGACAACCGCCCCGCCTACGACGGCCAGTGGCGGCAGGCCGCCTGGGCACTCGTCGCACGCGGCGCCCGCATGATCGAGTACTGGCACTGGCACACGCTGCACTTCGGCGCGGAGACCTACTGGGGCGGCATCCTGCCCCACACCGGACAGCCCGGCCGCACCTATGCCGAACTCGCCCGCCTGGGAGCGGAGTTCGACGCTGCCGGTCCCCTCGTCGCCGGGCTCGAACCGGACGCCGACATCACGATGGTCTACTCGACGCCGAGCAAGTGGCTCATGAAAAAATACCCGCCGCTCGCGAAGCCGGACGGCGAGCCCGACCCGGAGGCCTACCACCGCATCCTCGACCCCTTCTACCGCGGCGCCTTCGACGCCGGCCGCCAGGTGCGCATCGTCCACGCCCGCCAGCTGCACGACCCGCGCGGAGAACGGGAGGGCCTGACCCCGGAGGAGGCCGCACACCGCCACCCCGTCCTCGTCGTCCCGGGGCTGTACATGGCCGCCGACTCGACGCTCGACTGGTTCGCGGCCTACGCGGAGGCGGGCGGCCACCTGGTACTCGGCCCGCGCACCGGCTACGCCGACCACGAGGCGCGGGCCCGGCACGAGCCTGCTCCCGGGCGGCTGGTCCAGGCCGCGGGCGTCCAGTACGACGAGTTCAGCAACCTCCTCCAGGACGTACCCCTCCGCGCCGCCCCGGACAGCCCGCTGCAGCTTCCGGAGAACGCGACGGCGACCCACTGGGCCGACGGCCTGACCGTCGGCGACGCCGACGTGCTCGCCGTCTACGACCATCCCCACTTCGGCCGCTGGCCCGCGGTCACCACTCGCCGCCACAGCGCCGGCCGCGTCACCACCGTCGGCACCGTCCCCGGCCGCGGCCTCGCAAGGGCACTGGCGGCCTGGATGGCACCGGCCTCCCGCGGCGCGTGGCGGGACCTCCCGGAATCCGTCACCGCCACGACCGCCACGGCACCCGACGGCCGCCGGGTCCACATCGTCCACAACTGGAGCTGGGAGCCGAAGAGAGTCCACGCCCCCGTGGACCTCTCCGACGCCCTGCACAGCACGTCCGTCCCCGCGGGCACGGCGCTGGACCTCGGCCCGTGGGACGTACGCGTGTTCGCCTCCACCGGCAAGGACGGCACCCCCTGTCTCTGAAGCAGGCGACCGCTCCGGAAACCCGCACATCACCGTGGTCACCCCCCGAGGAGGGGCTATGCAGAGAAGAAGGCTGGTACGAGCACTGGGTACCGTCACCGCGGCATCAGCCATGGTGGCGATACCCATGGTCAGCGCGCAGGCGTACAACCCGACGGGCGGAACCCTCTACCAGCTCGGCAGCGAGCCGTGCCTGAAGGGGCGGGGCAACTGCGCGATCTACCCGAAGTCGGCGGAGCTGCCCGGCGGACGCCTGGTCGCATCCTTCGAGAAGTCCACGGTGGTGACGGCGACGGGCAGCGCCGACAAGCAGACCCTCCCGGTCTACAAGAGCGACGACCACGGAACGACCTGGCAGGCGCTGTCCGAGGTCAAGGCTCCGGCGTATCTGTCCGGCGACCCCCAGTACGCGAAGTACACGAGCAACTGGACCAACCCGTACCTCTATGTTCTCCCTCAGGACGTCGGGAACCTGAAGCAGGGCACGCTCCTCCTCGCCGGCGTCGTGTCGGGCGACGACTACTACTACAAGGAGCACAAGGCGGCCGATCCGAACTGGACGCCCACCAACGACGGCGACCGCAAGGACCTGGCGATCGCCCTGTACTCCAGCACCGACGACGGCGTGACCTGGAAGGTCGAGAACGTCGTCGCGACCGGCGGTTGGCAGGGCGGCAGCGCGGGCGCGGTAGGCCAGAACATCGCGGCCGCGAACACGAACCACCAGGTGGATCCCGTCTGGGAGCCGTACCTGATGGTCTACAAGGGCCAGCTCGTCTGCTACTACTCCGACGAGAACGACTACACCGGCTTCAACGCGACCACCGGTGTCCCGACACTTGACCCCGCCAACGACACCGCCACGGACTCTCAGGGCCAGATCCTCGCCCACAGGACCTGGGACGGCACCAGTGCCCAGTGGAGCGCCCCCGTCGTCGACGTCGCCGGACTGACCCAGAACATGGGCGGCGGCAAGACCGAGATCGGCAGCGGCCGGCCGGGCATGGCGAACGTCGTCCGCACCACGGACGGCAAGTGGCTGCTGACCTTCGAGTACTGGGGCGGAGGCGTCAACACCAGGTACGTGCTCGCCGACGACCCGCTGAAGTTCTACACCGGCTCCGCCACCGGCACGGGCGTCACCACCCTGCCGCTCGACGCCGGCTCCCACGCCCTGGCGACAAACGGCAGTCCCGTTCTCATCAGGCTGCCCGGTGGCCGCCTCGTCTACAACGCGGCCGGCAGCGGCAACGTCTGGGTCAACGACAGCGGACGCAGCGACGGCACGTGGAAGGAGTACCAGACGACCTCGGCTGCCGGATACAGCCGCAACCTGCAGTACGTCGCGGCCACCGGCCGCATCTCGATCCTCAACAACCAGGGCACATCCACGCTCAAGTTCGCCGAGGTCGACCTCGGCCACACCGACGGCGCCTACTACCAGCTGGTGAACCGCAAGACCGACCAGGTGATCGGCACCGGGAACAAGACCAACGACGCGAACATCGGCAACGCCGACGTGCCCGACGTCCGGCTCGAGGCCCCCGGGTCGGCGGCGAACGCGGACACCCAGTACTGGCACGTGACGACCGAGCCGAACGGCGGCGTGAGCCTGCTGAACAAGTCGGGCGGCCGCGCGGCGGCCATCTGGACCGGCAACGCCACGGCCGGTCAGAAGATCGGCCAGTGGGTCGACAACAGCGCCACCGGCAGCTGGAACCTCGTCAAGACCAGCGACGGGTTCTACAAGCTCCAGTCCGTCAAGAACACGAGCCTGTACCTGACCGGCGCGTCCGCCGGGGCGCAGCTGACCCTGCAGACCGCCCTCACGGACGGCTCGCAGGACTGGGAACTCGTCCAGTAGACCAACGCAGGCGACGCAAGGGCCACAGATCCGGGCCTGGTCTCCTTCGACCGGGCCCGGAGGGGCGGGGCGCGGCTGTCAGAGCGGCGCGAATCCACATCTGCGCGCCTCCACCATCGGCGTCGACGCCCTCTCCTGCCGCAGGCGTAGGGCGGCGCGGTTGATCCGGACATCTGGCAACGGGGTTGCCCGGGAAGGACGTCATTGCGACGAGGCCGAACTCAGCCGGAGGAGAACGGCGGTGTTGGCACGGGGCAGGGAGACCGTGAGTCTGCCGTCGGCTGCGTGCCACTCCGGAGCGGCATCGGCGGTTGCGGGATGCAGCACCACGGGATGAACGTGAGTGCCACGCAGGTGCGGGACGCTGAGTGTGCAGTGGTCGTCGACGGGCTCGTTCTGCCCGTGACGGCTCGGGACGGTCCCGTCTCCACCCGCGCCGGGCACCCGCCGCCACACCGTGACAAACGTGGTCTCCTGACCTCGCAGGCCGTGGGCGATCCACTCGTCCTCCCACGCGGGAAGACCCAACGGCCAGAACGGGAGCGCACCGCTGATCTCCCGCCGGATGTCCTTGTAGACGGAGATCGCCGAGCCGACGAGTCCGAACTGTTCCTCGCTCATGAGGTTGAGGAAGCCCGAAAGGTGGATGCGGCCGAGCAGCGCACCGGTGAGGGTGAAGGCGATCTCGTCGGGGGTGTGGTCGGGCTGGGGGTAGGCCCAGACGGCGGCCTGCTCGGGGGTGGCGGCGGTGGCGGCCGCGGCGGCGATGGGCGGATAGCGCAGGGGATCCTGCTGGTCGCTGGTGGACTGCAGTTGCGCCACCGTCAGCTGCGCGTAGTCCATGCGCAGGCCGCCCGAGCCGCAGTTCTCCAGGACGAGGCCGGGGTGGCGGTCGAGGAGGGAGTTCATCCAGTCGAGGTGGGCACGATGGTGCCCGAGCAGGCCGGCGCCCGCGCTTTCGAAGCCGTTCTCCGTACCCGGGCCGACGTTGATGTTGTAGTCGAGTTTCAGGTAGCCGACGCCCCAATCGCCGACCAGCCGGTCCACGACGGAGTCGAGATGAGTGCGGGCAGACGGGTGGCGCAGGTCCAGGTGGTGCCGTCCGTGTTCGGTGACGCGCAGGCCGCCGCGCCGGAAGAACGCCTCGGGCGGCAGGGTTTGGGCCAGCGGACTGCGTACACCGACGACTTCGGGTTCCAGCCAGAGTCCCGGGGTCATGCCGTGCCGTCTGATGGCGTCCAGGACCTCCTGGAGGCCCCCGGGGAAGCGGTTGGGGGCGGGTTCCCACGCGCCGACGGCGTCCCACCAGCCCTGGGCGTCGTCGTCGTACCAGCCCGCGTCGATGACGAAGACCTCGGCGCCGACCGCCCCTGCCGCCTCGATGAGGGGCATGAGCTTTTCCGTGGTGGGGTCACCCATCAGGGTGTTCATGTAGTCGTTGTAGATCACCGGGAGCGTGCGGTGGTCGGGGTGGGCGCGGCGGATGCCACGGCGGTAGTCGGTGAGTTCACCGAAGGCGGCGTCAAGGCCGCCCGCCTCGGTCCGGACGAGGACGGCGGGAACGGTGGTGAACCCCTCTCCGGGCGCGAGGGTGTGGTGCCACTGGTGGTGGGCGTCATCGGGGCCGAACAGGGCGACGTAGGCCGCGCCCTCGCGTTCGCCGGTCTCGAAGCGCCAGCCCGCGCTGGACTCTATCTGCCACAGCCAGGTGCGGCCTTCCCGGTCGGTCAGGCCGGCGACGGGGAGGTGGCGGCCGGTGGACCAGCTGCCCTGTGAACAGCGCTCGAAGCAGCCGCGCCCCTCGTGCCCATGGGCAGACCTGCTCAGGGAAACGATCTGGTCCCGGAACGCGGCCTGGCGCCAGCGGCATTCGGCGAGCCAGTCGTTGTCCGCCCAGTGCAGGGTCAGGCCGTCGAGGCCGCCCTCGGCATCGGCGATGCCGCCCAAGGTCAGGGTGGTCACACTCTCCAGCCGGAGCGGTGCGCTGCCCTCGTTGACCAGACGTACCTGCGCGCGCAGGAAACCGGCGCCCGAACTCGCCTCCAGGGCGACCTCGGCGGCCAGGCCGGTCGCCGGGTCCGCCAGCCGGATCGTCGTACGCTCGCGGACTGCGTCCTGGACCGTCTGGTGGGCACGGTAGGTCAGGCGGTCGCCGATGGCCGTCTCGATGAAGCGTTCCCCGGACCACATGCGCCCGTGGCCGGTGGCGGTGGCCTCGACGAGGGGGACCAGAGCGGCCCAGTCCTGGTCGGGCCTGCCCAGCCTGACCGAGCCGGTGGCGTCCACGAGGGCATGCAGCCCGAGGTCCGGATGCGACCAGATACGGGTGCTCGCGGCGGTTCCGGCGTCAGCGGCCACACGGTTCCCCTTCCGGGATGGTTCGGAACTGGTGTCCGTCGTGGGTGCCGAGCTGGGAATTCGCGTTCTGCCGGAGAGGATGTGCCGCGTCGACGGATGTACTTGAAAGGCAAGTCTCCAGCTGCGGGTCTCTTGACGATGTTGTGACCGCTCACAATCTTCCCACGCCTGTGACCGGTCACACAACACTGCCGGACCATCTTGACCGGGAACTCGCCCTCGGGGTGGCCGAGGAGCTTCCGGTGAGAAACCGACCGGACCTGCCGCGTATGTGTCACCAGGTCGTTGCCACCGACCGCAGCGCGGTCCACGTTTCGCCGTCTCGGGCGTAGTCCATGGTGAACTGCAGCGGCCAGTCGGCGTGGGTGCCGTAGACCGTTGCCTCGGTGACGATGCGGCCGACGAGACGGGCCGTGTCGCCCTCCACCTCGACGGTGACGTTCTTCTCTTTCACGCTGTGGTAGATGAACCGGCCTGCTCGCATCTCGGACAGCCACTCGGCCTTGGGCTGTCGGTACCCGGTGATGTGGGTGAGGGTGAAGCCGTCGTCGAGCAGGCCGTCCAGGGCGTCGGTGTCACCGTCGGTCATCGCCCGCAGGTGGGCGCGGTAGGCGGCCAGGACTTCTTCGCGGGCGTTCCCGTCCGGGGAGGCGGGCATGGTTTCTCCTGTCCGGGTGGTCATTCGGCGGCTTGGCGTCGGGACAGCCGTACTTCTTCGATGTCGAGCCGGCGCTGGACGTGGCGCAGCACGGTGTCGTCGATCTCGCGCTCGTCGCGCAGGCGGACCAACGTGGCGCGTTTGTGCGCGAGGAGGGCCAGGCGCAGGGCGGTGTAGTGCCGGTGGTGGCGCAGGACGACTTCGTCGTCGGTGGCGGTCTCACCGCCGCCCGCGCGGACGACGAGCAGGTGGGACTCGTACTCCTGGCGCATGCGTTCGGCGACCGCCGGGTCCGTTTCCAGGTCGTCGACGAGCGTGGGAAGGGCCTTGAGGGCCTCCTCGGTCGCGGTCGTCTCCGCGAGAAGGCGTTCCTCCTCCACCGACGTGTCACGGGGCAGCCGGGCCCAGCGCACCACGGCCGGCAGCAGCAGTCCCTGCACGACCAGGGTGGTGACGATGACTCCGGAGGTGACGAAGACGATCGTGTCGCGGTCGGGGAAGGGCGCGCCGGAGTCGAGCGCCGTCGGCACCGACAGGGCCACGGCCAGCGAGACCGCTCCCCGGAAGCCGGCGATGGACGTGACCACCCGGGCGCGGTAGTTCATCCGGCGCAGGCGCTGCTGCGGACGGCGGTCCAGCAGACGGATCAGGTACGGGACGGTGAAATTGAAGGCGAAGCGCGCGGCGACGACCACGGCGGAGACGGCCGCGACGGCGATGAGGGCGTTGGCGAGGTCACTGCCGTGCAGTTCGCGTAGGGCGGCCTGGGCCTGCAGGCCGACGAGTACGAACAACGAGCTGTTGAGCACGAAGGTGGCCAGCGACCAGGTCTCCTCCGCCTGGCGGCGCATCGCGGCCGCAGCCACGCGCGGTCCGGCCTGGCTCATGATCAGCCCGGCGACGACGGCCGCGAGGACGCCGGATGCGTGGATCAGTTCGGCGAGGAGATAGGCGGTGAAGGGCATGAGGATCATCGCCACGTTGCCCAGCAGCGGGTCGTCGAAGACCCGCCGCGCCCTGATCACCAGCCATGCGGTCAACGCTCCGGCCGCGGCCCCACCGACGTAGGAGACGGCGAACAGCGCGGTGACGTGCGGGAGGGTGAAGTGCTCCTCGCCGACCGTGATGCCGACGGCCAGTCCGAAGAGCACCAGCGCGGTGCCGTCGTTGATGAGGCTTTCGGCGCGCAGCAGGGTGACGTTGCGGCGGGGCAGTGCCTTGGCGAGGACGCCGACGGCGGTCGCGTCGGTGGGGGCCACGGCCGCGCCCAGCACCCATGCCGGTCCCCAGGCCAGGCCCAGGCCGTGTGCCACGGCCGCCACGGCTCCGGCGGTGCCGATGACCAGCACGGTGCTCATCAGGATGATGCCGCGCAGATCCCGCCGGATCTCCCGCAGGGACGTGGTCAGGCTCTCCCAGTACAGCAGCACCGGCAGAAAGATGAGCAGCACCGCCTCCGGCGGCAGCTCCACCGCGCGCAGCGCGGGCACGAGGCCGAGCAGTGCGCCGAATACCAGCAGCACGACGGGTGGGGCGATCCGGTAGCGGTCACCGGCGGCATTGCCCAGCAGCACCGCCACGCCCAGGACCACGACGAGTTCGAGGCCGATCACGGCATGGCTCCCGGCCGGGTCAGGAGGCGGATGCCCGACGGCGCGACCTCGTGGTGACCGCGATCGCGGCAGTCGCCCGTGGTGCGGGCGGGGGGATCGCCGGGTGCTGTGTCGGCGTGGGCGTTGACGGTGTACATCGTCCTTCTCCCGCGGCGGTCAGCGCGGCAGAAGCCGCATGGTCGTCGAACCCGCGGTGGAGCTCGTGATGCGCTGGATGGTGTTGGCCGAATAGCGGCCGTACTTGGTGCGGTAGGCGGCGTCGACCGCATCGTTGATCTCGCCGTCGGCGTCCTCGAACGCCACGTCCTTCTCGACGCCGCCGGCCTCGACACGGCCCTCGTGCCGGGCTCGGGTGCCACGGAACCAGGCGGAGGTGGGGCCGTTCACGGAGCGCACGAAGATGTCGTCGCCGACGCGGACGACCCAGATGGTGCGCCGGCCGCCCAGCTCTCCGTCCCGGCGCCGGGAGGCGACCTCCAGTTCCTCGGCCGACCCGATCCGGTCGAGTTCGTCGTCGGTCCAGGGAGCAGGGGTGGTCATCCGCTCTCTCCTCGGTTCTCGTGGGCCTGTTTCCGCGGGGCGGGGGAACTCCTGTGGGTGCGAGAGGATCTCGCGGGCATCGGACCCGGTGAGTGTTCTCGTGTCACGGCAGACCGGCGGCCGCGGTCCGCGGCCACGGGGACCAGTCCCGGAGGCGATGACCATGATCCGCAGGCGGGTGCATGCCACTGGCGTGGTGGTTCTG